>NZ_DKJX01000108.1:0-4850 GCF_002454935.1 Massilia sp. UBA6681 | reverse complement strand
GGAGGCGAGCCGCTGGGATGCGACGCTGGATGCCGGCGCGGGCGTGGCGCCCCCTGGCGAGGCGCCGCTGCCGCCCAGGGCGCCGGCCTGGTGGGGCGCGGAGCCAACGCCGCCGGCGCAGCTGGCCGGCGCCGCCTTCGTCGACTCGGTCGGCAGCAACAACTACGCGGTGGCGGGCAGCCGCAGCGCCAGCGGCGCGGCCATCGTCGCCGACGACATGCACCTTGGCCTGCAACTGCCGAACATCTGGTACCGCGTGGCGCTGCGCTTCCCCGACCCGAAGGGCGGGCAGCGGCGCCTGGCCGGCGTCAGCCTGCCCGGCGCGCCGCCGACCATCATCGCCGGCAGCAACGGGCAGGTGGCCTGGGCCTTCACCAACAGCTACGCCGACCTGGTCGACCTGGTGCCGCTCGGCCTGGATGCGGCGCGCCCCGGCCAGGTGCGCCTGCCCGGCGGCTGGGAGACCCCGGCCAGCCACGTCGATATGATTGCCGTGAAGGGCGCGGATGCCGAGCGCGTCGTGGTGCGCGAGACCTCCCTGGGACCGATCCGCGAAGCGGGCGGGCGCCAGTACGCGGTGCGCTGGATCGCGCACGACCCGGCCGCGATCAACCTCAACCACCTGAAGCTGGAGACGGCGGGCAGCGTGGACGAGGCGCTGGCCATCGCCGCCATCGACGGCATTCCGGCTCAGAATTTCGTGGCGGGCGATGCCGCCGGCAACATCGGCTGGACCATCGCCGGCCTGCTGCCGCAGCGCGCGACGGCGGCGCTGGCGACCACCTTCCCGCTGGAGGAAGGCGTGCCCACCTGGAGCGCGCCGCTGGCGCCGCAGCGCTATCCGCGCGTGCTCAATCCGGCCGACGGCCAGATCACCACCGCCAACAGCCGCCAGCTGATGGGCGAGGGCGCCGACCTGATCGGGGACGGCGGCTTCGACCTCGGCGCCCGCAACCGCCAGCTGGCCGACGGCCTGCGCGCCCTCGGGCCGAAGCTCGACGTGCGCCGGGCCGCCAGCGCGGCGCTGGACGACCGCGCCCTCTTCATCGGACGCTGGCGCGAACGCGCACTAAGAGCGCTCGACCCCCAGGCGCTCGCGGGCCAGCCGCAGCGCGCCGAATTCCGCCGCCTGCTCGAGACCAGCTGGGACGGCCATGCCAGCGTCGGTTCGGTCGGCTACCGGCTGGCGCGCAACTATATGTGGGCCCTGAACGAGCTGCTGTTCGGGCGCGTCAACAAGGAACTGGCCGCGCTCGACCCGAAAGCCACGCTGGCCAGCGCCACCACCCGCTGGCCCGACGTGCTCGCGCGCCTGCTCGATGCCCGTCCCGCCGGCTGGCTGCCGCCGGGCTATCGCGACTGGCGCGCCGTCGAGCTGGCCGCGGTCGACCGCGTGATCCAGGACTTGACGCAAGGCGGGCAGGCGCTGGCGCAGGCCAGCTGGGGCAAGCGCAATACGGCGGCGATCGCGCATCCGATCAGCATCGCGGTGCCGGCCCTGGCGCCGCTGCTGGGGGCGCCGCCCGACCAGCTGCCGGGCGACTCCAACATGCCACGCGTGGCGGGACCGAAATTCGGGCAGTCGGAGCGCATGACGGTGTCGCCCGGGCGCGAAGAGGAGGGGCTTTACAACATGCCGGGCGGGCAGAGCGGACATCCGCTGTCGCCGTTCTTCCTGGGGGGGCACAAGGAGTGGGTGGAAGCCAAGCCGGTGCCGCTGTTGCCGGGGCCGGCCAGGTATACGCTGCGTTTCGTGCCGTGAAGAGCTTGCGATGATGGGGGTTCGTAGCGTGGCGGCACCATCGCTTATTTCGCGGGCAAGAGCAGCGGCGCCTGCAGCATCCCGGTAATCGTGTCCGCGCTCGACGGATGTCCCAGGTAGTATCCCTGCACCATGTCGCAGCCATACTGCTCGAGCAGCAGCAGCTGTTCGCCGGTCTCGACGCCCTCGGCCACCACCACCATCTTGAGCCCGTGCGCCATCGCGATGATGGCGCGGGTGATGGCGGCGTTCTCCGAATCCTGCGGCAGGCCGTTGATGAAGCTGCGGTCGATCTTCAGCGCGCGCACGTCGAAGCGCTTCAGATAGTTCATCGACGAGTAGCCGGTGCCGAAGTCGTCGATCGACAGGTACACCCCGATGCCGCGCAGCTGCTCCAGCGTGACCAGGGTGGCGCGCGCGTCGTCCATCAGCGTGCCCTCGGTGAGTTCGAGCTCCAGCAGGCGCGGCTCCAGCCCGGCATCCAACAGGGCCGAGTGCACCATCTGCGACAGGTTCTCGTCCTTGAACTGCTTGGCCGAGAGGTTGACCGCCATGCGGATCATGCGCTGGGCGTGGCGCTGCCAGGACCTGGCCTGGCGGCAGGCGGTGCGCAGCACCCATTCGCCGATCGGCACGATCAGGCCGGTCTCCTCGGCCAGGGGGATGAACTCGGTCGGCGGCACCAGCCCGCGCTCCGGGTGGCGCCAGCGCACCAGCGCCTCGACCCCGACGATCTCGGAAGTGCGCACGTCGCGCTGCGGCTGGTACACCAGGTACAGCTCGTCGTTCTGCAGCGCGCGGCGCAATCCGACCTCGAGCTTCACGTGGCTCATGATCTGCATGGTCAGCGAGGAGCTGTACAGCTTCGCGTTGTTCTTGCCGCAGTTCTTGGCGTGGTACATCGCGGTGTCGGCGAACTTGAGCAGCGAGCCGCAATCGTCGCCGTCTTCCGGGAACAGCGAGATGCCGATGCTGGCGGTCACGAAAATCTCGTTGCCCTCGATCAGGAAGGGCCGCCGCATCGCTTCCTTCACACGGGTAGCAACGTTCAGCGCATGCTCGACCCGCTCCAGGTCCGGGATCAGGATGGTGAACTCGTCGCCGCCCAGGCGCGCCAGGTTGGTGGTGTGGTCGGCCTTTTCGGCGCTTGAACCGCTGCTCGAGCCATCCCCGCGCGACACCAGGTCGCTCGGCCGGGTGGTCTCGCGCAGGCGCTCGGACACCATCTTGAGCAGCTGGTCGCCGGCATTGTGGCCCAGCGTGTCGTTGATGCGCTTGAAGGCGTCGAGGTCCATGAACAGCACCGCGAACTTCTTGTTGCCGATCTTCGAGCGCTGCAGCTCGCGTTCCAGCGTCTCCAGGAAGGCCTGGCGGTTCGGGATGCCGGTCAGGCTGTCGCAGTAGGCGAGGCGCCGGATCTGCTCTTCGGCGCGCTTGCGTTCGCTGATGTCGCGCACCAGGCCGAGCACCTGCGAGTCGCCGGTGGCGACCAGCCGCGCCTCGAAGTGCTGGGACTCGCCGCAGTGTTCGAGCTCGTACTCGACCGAGCGCACCTGCTGGATGGCCAGCACGGTGCGCATCTGTTCCAGCATGCGCGCGGCGATGGCGGGCGGCAGCACGTCGGTGATGTGCTTGCCGATGCAGGGCTGGGAGGTGGCGTGCCTGCGGTTCGGCCGGCCCCGGCCCGGACGCTCATGGCCCGGCTCGTAGTCGAGGTAGAAGCCGTCGCGGTCGAGGCGGAAGAAGGTGTCGGGGATCGCGGCCAGCACCGCACGGTTCTGGGCGTCGGCGATGCGCAGGCGCGCGATGGCGTCGCTGGCGCGCAGCACGTAGAGCACGCGGTGGCCGAGGATCGGCCAGTTGATCGGCTTGGAGACGAAGTCGGTGGCGCCGGCCTCGTAGGCGCGCGTGACCGCCTCAAGGTCGTCGCCGCCGGTGACCATCACGATCGGCACGCTGGCGCCGTCGGCTTCCGCGTCGCGGATCGCTTCGCAGGCGGCGAAGCCGTCCATGCGCGGCATCTCGACGTCCATCAGGATCAGGTCGGGCGAGCGCGAGCGCGCCAGCTCGACAGCAAGCGCGCCGTCGGCTGCCTCGATCGCGTCCAGCCCGACCTGGGCCAGCATCTCGAGCATCAGCATGCGCATGACCGGGTCGTCGTCGGCGACCAGGACCGTTCCGCGCTTCGGTGGAGAGGAAGGCATGTCAGGTTTCCTTTTCAAGCATGGCGTGGAGCGAATGGCGCACGGTCTGGAATTCGTGTTCCATGTCGGTGAGGATGCGGTCCGCGCCATCGACCGTGTCGGCGCGCCCGAGCTGTTCGAGTTCCTTGCACAGCGTCGCCAGGCGCGCGGCGCCGATGTTGGCGCTGGCCGATTTCAGGCTGTGGGCGACGCGCCGCACGCTGCCGGCATCCATGCCCTCGACCGCCTCGCGCAGCGTTGCCAGGTGGCGCGGCGTGTCGCCCACATAGGCGGCGATGACCTTGTGCACCAGCGCATCGCCGCCGTCGCGGCTGAGCGCCCGGATGTTGTCGAGCGCGACCCGGTTGACCGACTCGCGCTGGATCACCTCGACCGTCTCGGGCGGCAGGCGCGGCGGCGCATCCAGGTGGTGGCTGGTGGCGGCCAGCGGCACCGCGACCCAGCGGCCGATCACCGCCGCCAGCTGCTGCTGGGTAAAGGGTTTCGAGAGGTAGTCGTCCATGCCGGCGGCCAGGCAGGCTTCGCGGTCGCCCTGCAGCGCGTTGGCGGTGATCGCGATGACCGGCAGGGTGCGTGCGCGGCCCGCCTCGCGTTCGTGGCGGCGGATCGCGGCGGTGGCCGCGAAGCCGTCCATCACCGGCATCTGGCAATCCATCAGCACCGCATCGAAGCCGCCGGTGCGCACCGCCTGCAGCGCTTCCTGGCCGTTGCGCGCGCAGGTGGCCTCGATCCCCAGGCTTTCCAGCATCGCCTTCGCGACTTCGACGTTGACCGGGTTGTCTTCCGCCAGCAGGATCCGGCGCGCGCGCGCGCGCGGCGCCGGACGCGGCGTGGCGGGGGGCCGCGCGTGGAACTCCGCACGCGGCGCCGCGCAGTGCCTGGCC
>NZ_DKJX01000081.1:0-61912 GCF_002454935.1 Massilia sp. UBA6681 | reverse complement strand
CCGGTGCCGACGACGATGGCGTCGTAGGAGCGTTGGGTGAGGGATTCCATGGTGAAAACGGATGCTAGCACGGCCAGAATTGATACATGGCCGATACATGCCGATACATGGCCGATACATGTGCCATACATACCTTTTTTATTGTGACGACGTGCGTATAAGCCTGCTATGATCGTCGCGCAACGGCTGTCGAGCACTCCCGGCAGCTCCTTCAAAAGAGTCCGAAAGATCGCATGAACCGACCACACCTGTTCATCGTTGCCGCCAGCCTCGCGCTCGCGCACGCCGCAGTGGCTGCACCGGCAGCGCCTGCCCTCGACGCCGCCAACCCGTTCGCCCAGCCCAGCAGCCTGCCGCTGAATTACCCGGCCTTCGACAAGATCAAGAACGAGCACTTCCTGCCGGCCTACGCCGCCGGCATGGCCGAACACCTGCGCGAGATCGACGCCATCGCCAGGGACAAGGCGGCGCCTACTTTTGAGAACACCATCGTCGCCATGGAGCGTGCCGGCCAGATGCTGGCGCGCGTGGCCGCCGTGTTCTCGAACCTGCAGACGGCCAACACCAACGACGTGCTGGACGCGGTCGACCGCGAAATGTCGCCCAAGCTGGCCGCGCACAACGACGCGATCTACCTGAACCCGGCCCTGTTCCAGCGCGTGAAGACCCTGCACGCCAAGCGCGCCACCCTGGGCCTGGACGCCGAATCGAAGCATCTGCTGGAGCGCGTGTACAAGGAATTCGTGCGCGCGGGCGCCAACCTGTCCGCCGCCGACAAGGACAAGCTCAAGAAATACAACGCCGAGATCGCCTCGCTGCAGTCGGACTTCTCGCAGCGCGTGCTGAAGGAAGCCAATGCCTCGGCGCTGATCGTGGACACCCGCGGCGAACTGGCCGGTTTCTCCGACGCCGAGATCAATGCCGCGGCAAGCGAGGCCGAAAAGCGTGGCCTGAAGGGCAAGTACGCGATCGCCATCGTCAACACCAGCAGCCAGCCGCCGCTGGCGACGCTTACCGACCGCAAGACCCGCGAGCGCCTGATGGCGGCCTCGCTGAACCGCGGCAGCCGCGGCGGCGAGTTCGATACCCGCCAGCTGGTGCTGCGCCTGGTCAAGCTGCGCGCCGAGCGCGCCGCGCTGCTGGGCTACCCGAACTACGCGGCCTATTCGCAGGAACTGGAAACCGCCAAGAATCCGGCTGCCGTCAACCGGCTGCTGGCCGAGCTGGCCAAGCCGGCAGTCAATAACGCGCGCAAGGAAGCGTCTGAAATCCAGAAGGTGATTAACAGGGAGCACGGCGAAAAAGGTGGCTTCAAGCTCGCCTCCTGGGACTGGCCGCTGTACCAGGACAAGGTGCGCGCCGCGAAGTACAACTTCGACGAGAACCAGCTGCGCCCTTACTTCGAGCTGAACCGCGTGCTGGTGGACGGCGTGTTCTTCGCCGCCACCAAGGAATACGGCATCACCTTCAAGGAACGCAAGGACCTGCCGGTCTACGATCCGGACGTGCGCGTGTTCGACGTGTTCGACCACGACGGCAAGCAGCTGGCGATCTTCCTGTTCGACCCCTACGCGCGCGGCAACAAGCAGGGCGGCGCCTGGATGAACGAATACGTGTCGCAATCTCACCTGCTGGGCAAGAAGCCGGTGGTCGGCAACCACCTGAACATCCCGAAACCGCCCGCCGGCCTGCCTACCCTGCTGACCTATGACGAGGTGCGCACCGCCTTCCACGAGTTCGGCCACGCGCTGCACGGCATGTTCTCGGACGTGAAGTATCCGCACTTCTCGGGCACCAACGTGCCGCGCGACTTCGTCGAGTACCCGTCGCAGGTCAACGAGATGTGGGCGATCTGGCCGGAAGTGCTGGCCAATTATGCGAAGCACCACCAGACCGGCGCGCCGATGCCGAAAGAGCTGCTGGACAAGGTGGTCGCTTCTAAAAAGTTCAACCAGGGCTACATGACCACCGAATACCTGGCCGCCTCGCTGCTCGACCAGCGCTGGCACCAGCTCAAGCCGTCCCAGGTCCCGAGCGACGTGCTGGCCTTCGAGGCCAAGGCATTGAAGGACGCGGGCGTCGACTTCGCGCCGGTGCCGCCGCGCTACCGCACGACCTATTTCTCGCACTCGATGAACGGCGGCTATTCGGCCGGCTACTACGCCTACCTGTGGAGCGAAAAGCTCGACGCCGACACCGTGCAGTGGTTCACCGAGAGCGGCGGCCTGTCGCGCAAGAACGGCGACCACTTCCGCAAGACCCTGCTGTCGCGTGGCGGCAGCGCCGATGCGATGGACCTGTTCCGTCAGTTCCGTGGCCGCGATCCGGTCATCGAGCCTTTGCTGGAACGCCGGGGCCTGACCGGTAATTAAATCTTTTCCTGCGCTGCGCCTTTCGCCGCCGGGCCACAAGCCCGGCGGCGAAAGGCAGGCGTGTTCCAACGTAGTTCAATCACCATCCGAGACACCATGAATCGTCCCCGTATGCTCCTGATCGCGGCCAGCGTCGCGATGGCCAACCTGGCCTATGCCGCGCCGCTCGACGCGACCAACCCGTTCGCCAAGCCGAGCACCCTCCAGTACGGCTACCCGGCCTTCGACAAGATCAAGAACGAGCACTTTGCCCCGGCCTTCGCCGAAGGCATGCGCGAACAGGCTGCCGAAGTCGAAGCGATCGCCAACAACAAGGCTGCGCCGACCTTCGAGAACACCATCGTCGCGATGGAGCGTTCGGGCCGTCTGCTGAACCGCGTGTCGACCGTGTTCGGCACCCTGGTCGGTTCCTACACCAACGACAGCCTGCAGGCCCTGGACAAGGAGCTGGCGCCGAAACTGGCCGCCCACGGCGACGCCATCCGCCTGAACCCGAAACTGTTCCAGCGCATCCAGACCCTGTACGCCAAGCGCGACAAGCTGGGCCTGGACGCCGAATCCAAATACCTGATCGAGCGCTACCACAAGGACTTCGTGCGCGCCGGCGCCAAGCTGTCGGATGCCGACAAGCAGAAGCTGCGCGAGTACAACGGCAAGCTGGCCGCCCTGCAGACCCAGTTCAGCCAGAACGTGCTGAAGGAAGTGAACGCCTCGGCCTTCGTGGTCGACACCCGCGAAGAGCTGGCCGGCCTGCCGGCCAAGGCGATCGACGCCGCCGCCGCCGAAGCGAAGAAGCGCGGCCTGGACGGCAAGTTCGTGATCCCGGTCGTGAACACCACCCAGCAGGGCCCGCTGTCGACGCTGAACGTGCGCGGCACCCGCGAGAAGCTGCTGTCGATCTCGACCGTGCGCGGTTCGCGCGGCGGCGAATTCGACAACCGCGACATCGTGCTGCAGCTGGCCAAGCTGCGCGCCGAGCGCGCCGAGCTGCTGGGCTACAGCAGCCACGCCGCCTACTCGCTGGAAGACCAGACCGCCAAGGACACCACCGCCGTCAACAAGCTGCTGTCCGACCTGGCCGCGCCGGCCGTGCGCAACGCCAAGAAGGAAGCCGCCGAGATCCAGGAAGTCATCGATGCGGAAAAGGGCGGCTTCAAGGTCGCGGCCTACGACTGGAACTACTACAGCGACAAGGTGCGCGCCGCCAAGTACGCCTTCGATGCCAACCAGCTCAAGCCTTACTTCGAACTCGACCGCGTGCTGAACGACGGCGCCTTCTTCGCCGCCAACAAGCTGTGGGGCATCACCTTCAAGCAGCGCAAGGACCTGCCGGTGTATGACGCCGACGTGCGCGTGTACGACGTGTTCGAAGAGAACGGCGAGCACCTGGCGATCTTCGTGCTCGACCCGTACGCGCGCTCGAACAAGCGCGGCGGCGCCTGGATGGGCGCCCTGGTCAGTCAGAGCACCCTGCTGGGCAACAAGCCGGTTATCACCAACAACCTGAACCTGGCCAAGCCGGCGCCGGGCGAGCCGACCCTGCTCACCTGGGACGAAGTGCGCACCACCTTCCACGAATTCGGCCACGGCACCCACGGCTGGTTCTCGAAGGTGAAGTACCCGCGCTTCTCGGGCACCAGCGTGCCGCGCGACTACGTCGAGCTGCCGTCGCAGGTCTACGAGATGTGGATGGCCTGGCCGGAAGTGCTGGCCAACTACGCCAAGCACTACCAGACCGGCGAACCGATGCCGAAGGAACTGCTGGACAAGCTGCGCGCCTCGCAGAAATTCAACGAAGGCTACCGCACCACCGAGTACCTGGCCGCCGCGGTGATCGACCAGCGCTGGCACCAGCTCGGCTCGAAGGCCATCCCGACGGACGTGAAATCCTTCGAAGAGCAGGCACTGCGTGACGCGGGCCTGGACTTCGCGCCGGTCCCGCCGCGCTACAGCTCGACCTACTTCTCGCACGCCTTCTCGGGCGGCTACTCGGCCGGCTACTACAGCTACCTGTGGGCCGAGCGCCTGGACGCCGACGCCGGCGAGTGGTTCAAGGAAAACGGCGGCCTGCAGCGCAAGAACGGCGACCGCTTCCGCAAGATGGTGCTGTCGAAAGGCGGCACCATGGATGCGGTGCAGATGTACCGCGACTTCCGCGGCCGCGATCCGGTCATCGAGCCGCTGCTCGAGCGCCGTGGCCTGAACTGATGTCGATGAAGCCGGCGCTCGCGCCGGCTTTTTGATTGCAGCATCCTTTAACTAAAACCATAACGAGGACACCATGATCCGTCCACACATCCTGCTGGTCGCCGCCGCCAGCGCCGCCGCCAGCATGGCCTACGCCGCCCCGGCTTCGATGCTCGAAGCCTCGAACCCCTTCGCCAAGCCGAGCACCCTGCCGTTCAACTACCCGGCATGGGACAAGATCAGCAACGAGCACTTCGCCCCGGCCTTTGCCGAAGCGATGCGCCAGGAAGCGCTGGAAATCGAGACGATCGCCAACAACAAGGCAGCACCGACCTTTGAAAACACCATCGTCGCGATGGAGCGTTCGGGCCAGCTGATGAACCGTGTCGGCGCCGCCTTCGGCACCCTGAAGGGTTCGTACACCAACGACGCGCTGCAGGCCCTGGACAAGGAACTGGCACCGAAGCTGTCGGCCCATAACGACGCGATCCGCCTGAACTCGAAGCTGTACGCTCGCATCAAGACGCTGTACGACAAGCGCAGCAAGCTGGGCCTGGACGCCGAGGGCCAGTACCTGATCGAGCGCTACCACACCGACTTCGTGCGCGCCGGCGCCCAGCTGTCCGACGCCGACAAGCAGAAACTGAAAGAGATGAACGGCCAGCTGGCCGGGCTGTCGACCCAGTTCGCCCAGAACGTGCTGAAGGAAGCGAATGCCTCGGCCCTGGTGGTGGACAGCCGCGCCGAACTGGCCGGCATGTCCGACAAGGCGATCGACGCCGCCGCCGCGGAAGCGAAGAAGCGCGGCCTGGACGGCAAGTTCGTGATCCCGGTCGTGAACACCACCCAGCAGGCAGGCCTGTCGGTGCTGACCAACCGCGCCACCCGCGAGAAGCTGCTGGCGGCTTCGCTGGCGCGCGGCTCGCGCGGCGGCGAATTCGACAACCGCGACGTCGTGCTGAAGATCGCCAAGCTGCGCGCCCAGCGCGCTGCGCTGCTGGGCTACCCGAACCACGCGGCCTACAACCTGGCCGACCAGACCGCCAAGGACACCAAGGCGGTGAACCAGCTGCTGGCCGAATTCGCCAAGCCGGCCGTGAACAACGCGCGCAAGGAAGCAGCCGAGATCCAGCAGGCGATTAACAAGGAAGAAGGCGAGAAGGGCGGCTTCCAGGCCGCCGCGCACGACTGGGCCTTCTACAGCGACAAGGTGCGCGCCGCCAAGTACGCCTTCGACGGCAACCAGCTCAAGCCCTACTTCGAGCTGAACCGCGTGCTGGTGGATGGCGTGTTCTTCGCCGCCAACAAGGAATTCGGCATCAGCTTCAAGGAGCGCAAGGACCTGCCGGCCTACAACGAGGACGTGCGCGTGTTCGACGTGTTCGACCACGACGGCAAGCAGCTGGCGATCTTCACCTTCGACCCCTACGCGCGCCCGAACAAGCGCGGCGGCGCCTGGGCCAATGCCTGGGTCCCGCAGAGCAAGCTGATGGGCACCAAGCCGGTCATCGCGAACAACCTGAACATCGCCAAGCCGGCCGCCGGCGAGCCGACCCTGCTGACCTACGACGAAGTGCGCACCACCTTCCACGAATTCGGCCACGCCCTGCATGGCATGTTCTCGGACGTGAAGTACCCGCGCTTCTCGGGCTCGCGCGTGCCGCGCGACTACGTCGAGTTTCCGTCGCAGGTGAACGAGATGTGGATGACCTGGCCGGAAGTGCTGGCGAACTATGCCAAGCACTACCAGACCGGCGCGCCGATGCCGAAGGAGCTGCTGGACAAGGTGCAGGCTTCGCAGCAGTTCAACGAAGGGTTCCGCACCACCGAGTACCTGGCCGCGGCGCTGCTGGACCAGGCCTGGCACCAGCTGTCGCCGAACCAGATCCCGACCGACGTGCTGGCCTTCGAGGCTGACGCGCTGAAGAAAGCGGGCGTGGACTTCGCGCTGGTGCCGCCGCGCTACCGCACCACCTACTTCTCGCACACCTTCTCCGGCGGCTACTCGGCCGGCTACTACGGCTACCTGTGGGCCGAGAAGCTGGACGCGGACACCGTCAACTGGTTCAAGGAGAACGGCGGCCTGACCCGCAAGAACGGCGACCACTTCCGCAAGACCCTGCTGTCGCGCGGCGGCACCATCGATGCGATGCAGATGTACCGCAACTTCAGCGGGCGTGATGCGCAGGTGCGTCCGCTGCTGGAGCGCCGCGGCCTGACGGGGGAATAAGCAGGTTTCGCGCCGGCCGTGCAATGCGGCCGGCGCTTGTATACACTCCCGCAATTCCCTTCAACAGCAAATCCCCCCAGCGATGAGTGTTCAATCCCTCCACGGTATTACTTTAGAATCCCTGTTAACCCGCCTCGTCGAGCACTACGGCTGGGAGGGACTCGGCCGCCGGATCGACATCAATTGCTTCCAGAAAGACCCGAGCATCAAGTCGAGCCTGAAGTTTTTGCGTCGCACCCCATGGGCGCGCGAGCAGGTCGAGGCGCTGTACCTCGAGACCCGCTTCACCAACTAGCGAGAGCGACAATGCTGAACGAGAACGAACACGAACGCGATGCGAACCTGAAGGCGCACCTGAAAGCCTTGCACCGCCATTTGCAGGAAACCGATAACGTCGATCCCGAGCTGGAAACCCTGCTGCGCCAGCTCGACGGCGACATCGACCGCGCCCTGGCGCGCCATGCCGAGAACGAGCTCGACGAGAACACCTACGGCCTGTCTTCCCGTACCCAGGAACTGGCGGCCCGCTTCGATGCGAACCACCCGACCTTCTCGGCCGGCCTGCGCCAGCTCGGCAATATGCTGTCCAATATGGGTATCTAAAGAGCGGCTAACAAAACCCCGAGGGCAAGGCGCATCGTCGAAGACAGTACGCTAGTACGGCGAGACGATGCAACGCAGCCATCGGGGGAATTGTTAGGCGCTCTACTGCAACTCATTGATAAGTAAGCCATTTTTGGGGGATGTGGGAGACCCAAAAATGGTTTTCCGGTACAATACCGGCCAATGAACTCCCCAGTAAACCTTTTCGCGAGCGTCCCGAAGCGCTCCAGCCGCGCTCCCGTCGCGCCTTTCCTCCCGATGTCCCGTGCCGAAATGGACAAGCTCGGGTGGGATTCGTGCGACATCATCCTGGTCACCGGAGACGCCTACATCGACCACCCGAGCTTCGGGATGGCGCTGGTCGGCCGCCTGCTGGAAGCGCAGGGCTATCGCGTCGGCATCATCAGCCAGCCGGACTGGACCTCGGTCGAGCCCTTCCGCGCGCTCGGCAAGCCGAACCTTTACTGGGGCATTACCGCCGGCAACATGGACTCGATGGTCAACCGCTACACGGCCGACCGCAAGATCCGTTCCGACGACGCCTATACCCCGAACGCCGAGCCGAACAAGCGCCCCGACCGCGCCGTCACGGTGTACTGCCAGCGCGCCCGCGAAGCCTTCCCGGGCGTGCCGGTGATCGCCGGCAGCATCGAGGCCTCGCTGCGTCGCATCGCCCACTACGACTACTGGTCGGACAAGGTGCGCCGCTCGGTGCTGTTCGAGTCGAAGGCCGACCTGCTCATCTTCGGCAATGCCGAACGCGCGCTGGTGGACGTCACCCGCCGCATCGCCGCGGGCGAGAACATCAAGAACATCCGCGACCTGCGCGGCACCGCCTTCCTGGTGCCGCACGGCTGGCTGCCGGACGAAGAGTGGAGCGTGCACAACTCGACCCGCGTCGACGTGCCGGGCCGCGTCGACGCGCACCCGAACCCCTACGCGATGGCCCAGGAAGACACCAAGGCCTGCGCCACCGAAAACGCGCAGCCCGAGCCGGTGGTGAAACCGGTGGTGATCATGACGCGCGAAGAGCGCCAGGCCGCCGCCCGCGCAAAGGCCCAGAAGACCGTGGTGCGCCTGCCGAGTTTCGAGACAGTCAGCGAAGACCCGGTGATGTACGCGCACGCCTCGCGCGTGTTCCACCTCGAGTCGAACCCGGGCAATGCGCGTGCGCTGGTGCAGCAGCACAGCGACCGCGACGTCTGGCTCAACGCCCCGCCGCTGCCGCTGGCCATGGACGAGATGGACAACGTCTACGACCTGCCGTACGCGCGCGCCCCGCACCCGAGCTACGGCAAGGCCCACATCCCGGCCTGGGAGATGATCCGCTATTCGGTGAACATCATGCGCGGCTGCTTCGGCGGCTGCACCTTCTGCTCGATCACCGAGCACGAAGGCCGCATCATCCAGAGCCGTTCGGAACCCTCGATCCTGCGCGAGATCGAGCTGATCCGCGACACCACCAAGAACTTTGCCGGCACCATCACCGACCTGGGCGGTCCAACCGCCAACATGTACCGCCTGGCCTGCAAGGACAAGAAAATCGAGGAATCCTGCCGCCGCCTGTCGTGCGTCTACCCGACCATCTGCAGCAACCTTGGCACCGACCACAGCAAGCTGATCTCGCTGTACCGCAAGGCGCGTGCCATTCCCGGGATCAAGAAGATCCTGATCGGCTCCGGCCTGCGCTACGACCTGGCCGTGCGTTCGCCCGAGTACGTCAAGGAACTGGTCACCCACCACGTGGGCGGCCTGCTGAAGATCGCGCCCGAGCACACCGAGCAGGGCACGCTCTCGAAGATGATGAAGCCGGGCATCGGCGCCTACGACGAGTTCAAGCGCCTGTTCGACAAGTACTCGATCGAGGCCGGCAAGAAGCAGTACCTGATTCCCTACTTTATCGCGGCTCACCCGGGCTCGACCGACGAGGACATGCTGAACCTGGCCTTGTGGCTGAAGAAGAACAACTTCAGGCTCGACCAGGTGCAGACCTTCACGCCGACGCCGATGGCGATGGCTACCACCATGTACCACTCGGGCAAGAACCCGCTGGCGAAGGTGACGGAAGATTCGGAAGTCGTCGAAACCGCCAAGAGCGGCAAGACCCGCAAGCTGCACAAGGCCTTCCTGCGCTACTACGATCCGGAGAACTGGCCGGTCCTGCGCGAGGGCCTGAAACGCATGGGCCGTGGCGACCTGATCGGCACGGGCGAGCGCCACCTGGTGCCGCCGCCAGGCGCCGAGCCGGCGCCGGACTGGGACCGCAAACGCATGGTGCCGGGCGGCACGCCGGTGAGCGAGCGCGAGGTCGGCAAGCGTGGTCCGGGCCCGGCGCGTGCCGGACGCGACAAGGTGCAGGTACGCGTCGAACGTGCGCCGGCCGCGGCCGTAGCAGCATCGTCCAAGGCTCGCCCCTCGATCCTGGATACGATCAAGACGAAGCCGAAAGCGGCGCGTAAATAAGCCGCTTTGCCTGCACAAGAACCGGAGCTGGTCTCCGGTTTTTTTATGGGGTCAGGTCTGACATTTGGACACGGACTGAGCAATACAAGCAAGTAATACTCGAGTTCGTGTCCAAATGTCAGACCTGACCCCCAGTGTAGAATCCAGATGCACTAGCTTTCCAAACCCGGCACCGTGCGTGCGCGCCGCTCATGGGCGACATCCAGGTCGATGCTGGCCTGGCGCGTGCGCAGGGTGCGCGCATAGCGGTGCCGGGCGCGCAGGCGCGGATTGGTGACGAGGCGTCCCAGCGTCTCGCCCACCACCATCACCACGCCCAGCAGCGGCAGCACCAGCATCAGTCCCACCACGCCGGCCAGCGCGCCGCCGATGAAGATCATCAAGACCGTCACCAGGGGATGGACGCGGATGCTGCGCCCGAGGGTCAGCGGCATGAACACGAAGTCGTCCAGCAGGCGCACCAGCACGAACACGCCGATCGCGCCGTAGGCGATGAAGGGATTGCTGGGCGCATCGGTCGAGGCGACGATCACCACCAGCACGCAGCCGACCACCGAGCCCACGAAAGGCACCCAGGCCAGCACCGCGCAGAACAGGCCCAGCAGCAGCGGCGAGGACACGCCGATGGTCCACAGGCCCAGCGCCAGCACCGCCGTGTCGAGCACGGTCAGCTTGAGCAGGCCCTCGAAATAGCGGCGCGCGGTCTGGTCGACTTCGTGCAGCAGGTACAAGGCACGCTCGAAATAGGCGTTCGGCACCGCGCGCGCCAGGAATTTCTTGAAGCGCAGGCCGTCGCGCAGGAAGAAGAAGGCGAGGAAGGGTGCCAGCAGCAGCGAGGGCACCCAGGTCGCGAGCGCGACCAGGATCTCGCCCAGGTGCTTTTCGGCGAAGTTGTCGGTATGGGCGCGGAAGATGCCGTTCACGGTCGAGGTCAGGCGCATCTCGGCCAGCAGCGGGAAGCGCTTCTCGAGCAGGGTCATGGTGTTGTGCACGAAGGCGATCCCGCCGTCGAGGTAGAGACCGACCGTCTGTTCCCACGATTCTTCTTCCGGCCCGCGGCTCCACGAGAAAGCCGCGGTCAGGGCCAGCGTCAGGAAGGCGAAGAAGCCCAGGCAGACCAGCATCGCCGCGGCATTGCGGCCGTAGCCGCCGCGCACCAGGCGCTGCATCGGCCCGATCAGGATGTAGTGCAGCACCCCGCCGAACAGGAAGGGCAGGGCCAGCCACAGCATCTGCTGCACCACCAGCAGCAGCACGCAGGTGGCGGCGATGATCCCGGTCCAGACGACCGGCCCGGCGCGCTCGCTGCGGTTCATAGGGCTTCCAGCTGGGGACGGCCGGTGCCCATCCATTCGCGAAGGCGCAGGCCGATGTGGCGTGCCAGCGCCAGCGAGATCTTGTAGCCGATCACGGCGTCGGTCTCCAGCAGCCCGAGGAAGTCGGCGCGGAAGAACACCGCCATCTCGCAGGGCTCGACGGCGCGTGCCTGGGCATTGCGCGGGGAGTTGTCGAGCAGGGCCAGGTCGCCGAAGAAGCTGCCAGGCCCGAGCTCGGCCACCACCTGGTTGCTGCCCTCATGGAGCTTGCTGATGAGGACCCGACCGCTCATGATCAGGTACAGCGCCTGGCCTTCCTCGCCCTCGTCGAAAACGATCTCGTCGGTGAGGTAGCGGCGCTCGTGCAGCAGGCCGTCGACGATTTCCAGTTCCAGCGGCGTCAATGCCGAGAACAGCGCCAGGTTCTTCAGGCGGTGCAGGCGCGGCGACATCTTGGGCGACTTGAGGAAACCGAAAATCACGATTGCTCCAGCATGGTGCGTTGGTATGTTGTCGGATGATTATCCGCTATCGGGTGCTGCTGCGCATCAAAAAAGCTGTGACCCGCATATGTCCCAACTGAAAGTGTTGCGCTCTGCACATGTCTATTCAATTGTGCGGACCTACAGCAGGGAAAGCGTGTAATATAGTTCTTTGCGGAAACATATATTAATAGATGAACATGATTGTGGTGAGGTCAACCCACCCATGGGATCAGCGGTGCTCGACATTCATTCCTTCCTGCTGGCGCTAGGCGTCGGCAACATCGCGTTTGCCGTTCTCATGGCGGGCTATACGCATGGCGCCGCGCCCAGTCCGGGATTGCGCCTGTGGATGTGGGCGCGTTTCGGCATGGGCGTGTGCCAGCTGCTGGGCTGGTGCCGTGTCTATTTCGACGTGCCCATGCTCAATGGCATCGAGGGCGCCGGCTGGGTCCTCGCGATCTCGCTGGAAGTGGCCGCCTACTGCATCTTCTTCGGGCTCGAGCGCTGGCAGCGCGTGCTGCCGCCGATGTCGGCGCTGGCCCTGGCCATCGTGCTGGCGGCCGGCAGCGCGGGCGCACCCGTGCCCTATCTCACCGCGCTGGTCGCCGGCGTCCTCGCGCTGTTCTCGGCGGCGATGGCCTGGATCCTGCTGCGTCCGCGGCGCCGCGCCACCCTGCTGCAACGGATCATCGGCGTCAATGACGCGGTGTTCGCGGTCTCGGTCGCCTTATGGGCCGCCAACTGCCTGGGCAGCGACGCCCCGCTGGGCCAGCGTGCCGCGCAGGAGTCGGCTTACCTGGCCGGCTATCTCCTGATGATCGTGAACGGTTTCGGCTTTCTGCTGTTGTGCAAGGAAAAGGACGATGCCGAGATGGCGCGCCTGGCTACGACCGACAGCCTCACCGGCCTGCCGAACCGCCACGCCTTCCTCGAGCGTGCCGAGAACGCACGCCAGGCTGCGCTGCGCCAGCGCCAGCCGCTGGCGCTGGCGATGATGGACATCGACCACTTCAAGCAGATCAACGACCGTTTCGGCCATGCCACCGGCGACGAGGCCCTGAACGTGTTCGCCTGCACCGCGCGCGCGACCCTGCGCGCGCACGAGACCATCGGTCGCCTCGGTGGCGAGGAGTTCGCGATGGTACTGCCGGGCACCGAACTGGCCAGTGCGCTGGCCGCCGCCGAACGCCTGCGCCAGGCGGTGCGCGAGGCGGTCGTGATCACCAGCGGCAGCAACTATACGATGACGGTAAGTATCGGCGTTGTCGTGCTCGATCCGAACGAGACGCTGGGGATGGCGCTGGCACGGGCGGACCATGCGCTGTATGCGGCGAAGAGCGGGGGGCGGGATCGGGTTGAAGCGGGGAGGCCGCAGCAGCGGAGGGCTTGAGAAGACGCGCCTGAGAAGACTAGAGTGCAAAAAAAAATGGTCCGCGTTGGCGGACCATTTTCTTTGAGGTGCTCAAAGCGGACCGGGCTCGCCCACGTGCCGCGGGCCGATTGCCTTGCAAGGCAATCCCTTCGAGCCCACGGCCCGCATTCGTCCGCAGGGACGAATGCTCCTATCGCTGAACGAAAAAAGGTCCGACTTCTCGGACCCTTCTTCTTAAGCTGGCGGAGCGGACGGGGCTCGCCCACGTGCCGCGGGCCGCGGATTGCCTTGCAAGGCAATCCCTTCGAGCCCACGGCCCGCATTCGTCCGCAGGGACGAATGCTCCTATCGCTGAACGAAAAAAGGGTCCGACTTCTCGGACCCTTCTTCTTAAGCTGGCGGAGCGGACGGGGCTCGAACCCGCGACCCCCGGCGTGACAGGCCGGTATTCTAACCAACTGAACTACCGCTCCGTTTTATTCTTCTTCGTCACTTTGAAAAAGAAAAGGTCCGACGAATCAGACCTTTTCCCTTGATGCTGGCGGAGCGGACGGGGCTCGAACCCGCGACCCCCGGCGTGACAGGCCGGTATTCTAACCAACTGAACTACCGCTCCGTTTACTCTGATCAGTACTTCGATCAACCTGCTGAATGTGCTTGGTGGGCGCTGAGAGGCTCGAACTCCCGACCTAATCCTTGTAAGGGATCCGCTCTACCAACTGAGCTAAGCGCCCGGCTTCTCTATTCAGAGGTTTCTGTCTGACGCTTGTCATTGCGTCCGAAGAGGCCCGAATTATAGAGGCTGGAATTCAAGGTGTGCAAGGCTTTTCGAAAAAAATCGACAACTTCTGGAGGATGGGCGCCATTTTCACGATCCCGGCGCTTTTGTGTAAATATCATGCTTCGCTCCGATGAGAACCGCCATGCCCACCGCCCACCCCTTGTTGCAGCACCTGTTCGACGCCGCCATGGCTGCCGCCGATCCCTACCACCTGGTCGCGCCGCACCTGCCGCCGCCGCCCAAGGGGCGCACCCTGGTGCTCGGCGCCGGCAAGGCGGCCGCGCGCATGGCCGAGGCGGTCGAGCGCCACTGGCAGGGACCGCTTGAGGGACTGGTGGTCACGCGCTACGGCCACGGCGCGCCGACCCGCCACATCGAGGTCATCGAAGCCGGCCACCCGGTGCCGGACGCAGCCGGCGAGGACGCGGCCCGCCGCATGCTGGAAGCCGCCGCCGGGCTGGGGCCGGATGACCTGGTGCTGTGCCTGGTGTCCGGCGGCGGCTCCGCACTGATGTCGCTGCCCGCGCCCGGCATCAGCTTCGAGGAAAAGCGCACGCTGAACCGGGAGCTGCTGCGCTGTGGTGCGCCGATCGGCGAGATCAATCGCGTGCGCCGGCACCTGTCCGCCATCAAGGGCGGACGGCTGGCGCTGGCCTGCTACCCGGCGCGCGTGGTGACCCTGGTGGTGTCGGACGTGCCGGGTGACGATCCGGCCGTGGTGGCCTCGGGTCCTACCGTGCCCGACGGCAGCACCGGCCTGGACGCGCTCGCCATCCTCGAGAAGTACCGGATTCCTGTATCAGGCGCCGTGCGCACGGTGCTGATGGATGCGCAACTGGCGGCGCCGCTGCCGGGCGATCCGCGCCTGGCGCGCAACGCCACCCATGTCATCGTCACCGCCCAGCAATCGCTCGATGCCGCGGCAAGCGCCGCGCGCGCGGCCGGTTATGCGCCGCTGATCCTGTCGTCGAGCATGGAAGGGGAGGCGCGCGAGGTGGCGCTGGTGCATGCCAGCATTGCGCGCCAGGTCGTGCAGCATGGCCAGCCGCTGGACGCGCCCTGCGTGCTCCTCTCGGGCGGCGAAACCAGCGTCACCGTGCGCGGCCAGGGCAGGGGCGGGCGCAATGCCGAATTCCTGCTGGCGCTCGGCGTCGCCCTCGACGGCCTGCCGGGCGTGCACGCGCTCGCCGCCGACACCGACGGCATCGACGGCACCGAAGACAATGCCGGCGCCTGGCTCGCGCCCGGTACGCTGGCGCGGGCGCGCTCCCAGGGACGCGATGCGCGCGCGCACCTGGCGGACAACGACGGCTACGGCTTTTTCGCCGCTCTCGGCCAGCTGATCGTCACCGGCCCTACCCGTACCAACGTCAACGACTTTCGCGCCATCGTCATCGAAACCGACGTGCTGTAACTGCCCTGGCACCTCCACCGGTTTGAACTGGAAGGCCGCGCCCAGCGCGGCCTTTTTATTTGTCTTTAAGCCCAAACAATATGGGCTCCTTTACCTTATCTAAAAGGAAAGGTTTTTGAGATATGTCAACACAATTGTGGCATACGATATTTGCCTATTTTAACGTTTCGCCGAAGAAA
Source organism: Massilia sp. UBA6681 (assembly GCF_002454935.1). Lineage (NCBI taxonomy): Bacteria > Pseudomonadati > Pseudomonadota > Betaproteobacteria > Burkholderiales > Oxalobacteraceae > Massilia > Massilia sp. UBA6681. The sequence goes on along the minus strand of NZ_DKJX01000081.1, from coordinate 46,510 downwards.
ACATGTTTCTAAAGCATGGGTTAGCCGGAGTGTTGTTAATACGCCGAAATTGTCTCCAATTGTCACGCACAGGCTTTTCCTTTCGTATTACGCTGCTTTTCGCCGCATTCAGACGGCACCGGCAATGACCGGAAATCAATGACACAGGCGAGGGTCCTCGCTTGACGGAAAACACACAATAAGGAAGAAACATGAAGCAATCGCATTCGATTCATCCTGCAATGTTGAAGATGTGCGCTGCAATCTCGCTCGCGTTCGTGGCAGCCACGGCTGGCGCAGCCGAGCAGAAGTTCATCCTGGAGACAGACCGTATCATCGTGAAGTACAAGGACTCGGCGCCCGCAGCCAAGGGCCTGGCCCGCGCCGCCGAAGTCAAGGCCGACCGCAAGGCCAAGCTGGCGCGAGCAGGCCAGGAGTTCGGCATGCTGGTCAGCGAAAGCCATGCCATCTCGACCGGCGCCCATGTGTTCAAGCTCAATGGCCGCAAGCACCTGCAGGAAGTCGAAAAACTGGCTGCCGAGATGATGGCGCGCGACCCGGACATCGAATACGCCGAGCCGGACCGCATCATGACCCACATGGCGACCGCCAACGACCCGTACTACGCCCAGCAGTGGCACTACACCGACGCCACCGGCGGCCTGCGCCTGCCGACCGCCTGGGACAAGTCGACCGGCCTAGGGGTGGTCGTGGCCGTGATCGACACCGGCTACCGCCCGCACGCCGACCTGAGCGGCCAGTTCCTGGCCGGCTATGACTTCATCAGCAGCGCCACCATCGGCAACGACGGCAACGGCCGCGACAGCGATGCGAGCGACCCGGGCGACTGGGTTGCGGCAGGAGAATGCTACGCCGGCTCGCCGGCATCGGGCTCGAGCTGGCACGGCACCCACGTGGCCGGCACGGTTGCCGCCAAGACCAACAACAGCCTGGGCGTGGCCGGCGTGGCGTACAACGCCAAGCTGGTGCCGGTGCGCGTGCTCGGCAAGTGCGGCGGCTACACCTCGGACATCGCCGACGCGATCACCTGGTCCTCGGGCGGCACCGTGACCGGCGTGCCGGCCAACGCCAACAAGGCGAAGGTGCTGAACCTGTCGCTGGGCGGCAGCGGCGCCTGCGACGCCACTACCCAGACCGCGATCAACGGCGCCCGTTCGCGCGGCTCGGTCGTGGTCGTGGCGGCCGGCAACGACAATATGAACGTCAGCAACGCCAGCCCGGCGAACTGCTCGGGCGTCATCGCCGTGGCAGCCACCGGCAAGACCGGCGGCCGTGCTTCCTACTCGAACTACGGCACCCTGGTCGACGTCGCGGCCCCGGGCGGCGACGGCAGCTACAGCGTGATCTCGACCCTGAACTCGGGCTCGTCGACTCCGGGATCGGACAACTACGCAGGCTATCAGGGCACCTCGATGGCGACCCCGCACGTGGCCGGCGTGGCGGCGCTGATGTTCGCGGCCAAGTCGACCCTGACCCCGGACCAGGTGGAAAGCATGCTGAAGTCGACCGCACGCGCCTTCCCGGCGACCTGCTCGGGCTGCGGTACCGGCATCGTCGACGCGACCGCGGCGGTGAATGCGGCGATCGGCGGCACCACCCCGCCGAGCGGGACGGTCATCAACGAGACCGAGTCGAACAACACGCTGGGCACCGCCAACCTGGTCTCGACCAGCGGCACCACGGTGAACGCCACGTTGTCGAGCTCGACCGATACGGATTACTTCCGTGTCGATCTGCCGGCAGGCAAGACCCTGAGCGCGAGCATGACCCCGAACTCGACCTCGGACTACGACCTGTACGTGTACAACAGCTCGGGTACCCTGCTCAGCCGTAGCGAGAACGGTACCGGCGCGGTCGACAGCGTGAGCTCGGCCAACACCGGCACCACCACCGCGAGCCGTTACGTGCGTGTCGTGTACTACAGCGGCGGCACCGGTTCGACCAGCGGCAAGTACACCCTGAAGCTTACCTGGTAAGGGTCAGGACGAGGCGGCGCGCTCCCCTGCGCCGTCTTCATCCGGGAACGCGCGGCATGCCGCGCGTTCTTTTTTTGACGTCTTGCAAGAAAAAACGGATACTGTATGGAATAACAGTAGTCGGCCCTGCCGTCACCTGCCGTCGTCCATGTGAATTCTCCGCTCCGTAAAATCATCCATTGCGATTGCGACTGTTTCTACGCATCGGTCGAGATGCGCGACGACCCGTCGCTGCGCGGGCGTCCGCTCGCGGTCGGCGGCCGTCCCGACCAGCGCGGCGTGATCGCCACCTGCAACTACGAGGCGCGCCGCTACGGCATCCATTCGGCCATGGCCACCGCCCAGGCCATGAAACTGTGCCCCCAGCTCCTGGTGATTCCGCCGGCGATGGAAAAATACCGCATCGCATCAACCCAGATCATGGACATCTACCGCGACTACACCGAACTGGTGGAGCCGCTCTCGCTCGACGAAGCCTACCTCGACGTCAGCGACTCGCCGCACTGCAAGGGCAGCGCCACCCTGATCGCGCAGGAGATCCGGCGCCGCATTTTTGACACCGTCGGCATCACCGCCTCGGCTGGGGTGGCGCCGAACAAGTTCGTGGCCAAGATCGCCAGCGACTGGAACAAGCCCGACGGACTGTTCCTGGTGCGCCCGGAAGAGGTGGATGCTTTTGTTGCCGCGCTGCCGGTCAAGAAGCTGTACGGCGTGGGCAAGGTGACGGCCGAGAAGATGCACCGGCTCGGCCTGCAGACCTGCGCCGACATGCGCCACTGGAGCATCGAGCGGCTGACCGAGCACTTCGGCAGCTTCGGCTACCGGCTCTACAAACTGTGCCGCGGCATCGACGAGCGCGCGGTGAACACCTCGCGCGAGCGCAAGTCGATCAGCACCGAAGAAACCTACACGCCGGACGTGCCGAACCTGGACGCCTGCCTGCGGCTGCTGCCCGACCTGTACGAGCACCTGCTGGCCCGCATCAAGCGCAACGGTGCCGAAAAATTCATCAACAAGCTGTTTGTGAAGATCAAGTTCTCGGACTTCCAGCAGACCACGGTCGAGTGTGTTGGCTATGCGCCACATATCCCGACCTACGCGCGCTTGATGGAAACCGGCTGGGCCCGCCATAGCCGCCCGGTGCGCCTGCTGGGTGTCGGCGTGCGCCTGAGCGATACCGAAACGGTCGAGCAGCTGCGCCTGTTCGACGACGCGCTGCCGGCCGCGATCGTCGAGGCTGTTGGTGACTCGTCAACAGATTAATTTTTTCCCCGTGCTGCCAGCCGCAATTTCCGCTGAGCAGCGTAGAATGTCGTTCCCTTGAAATACTGAAACAATCGGATAACAGCGTATGTGGTTCAAGAATCTCCAGATTTATCGCCTGCCCGCCCCGTGGGCATTCAACCCCGAACAGATGGAAGAAGCCCTGCAGTCGCAGGCTTTCACGCCCGCGAGCAGCAATGAACTGCTGCGCCAGGGCTGGGATTCGCCACGCGGCAACGGCAAGCTGGTCCACGTCGTCAACAAGCAGATGCTGATGATGCTGGGCACCGAGAAGAAGCTGCTGCCGAGCTCGGTCATCAACCAGGTCGCCAAGGCCAAGGCCGCCGAGCTGGAAGAGCAGCAGGGCTTCCCGCCGGGCAAGAAGGCAATGAAGGAACTGAAGGAACGCGTGGCCGACGAACTGCTGCCGCGCGCCTTCTCGATCCGCAGCAACGTCTGGGTCTGGATCGACCCGGTCAACGGCTGGCTCGTGGTCGATGCCGCCAGCCCGTCGAAGGCGGACGACGTCATCAAGCTGCTGCTCAAGGCGGTGGACCGCATGCCGCTCGAATCGCTGCGCGTGCAGCGTTCGCCGGTGGCCGTGATGACCGGCTGGCTGGAAGCGGACGAAGCGCCCTACGGCTTCACCATCGACCAGGACACCGAACTGCGCGCCACCGGCGAAAGCCGCGCCGCCGTGCGCTACGTGAAGCACACGCTGGAACCGGACGACATCCGCCGCCACATCGCCGCCGGCAAGCAGTGCACCCGCCTGGCCATGACCTGGAACGACCGCATCAGCTTCGTGCTGACCGAGTCGCTGGCGATCAAGGGCGTCAAGCCGCTGGACGTGATCAAGGAAGGCGAAGCGGTCACCTATAGCGACGATGAGCGCTTCGACAACGACATCACGCTGATGACCGGCGAACTGGCCAAGCTGATGGCGGACGTCGTCGAGGCGCTGGGCGGCGAAGCCAAGGCGTAATCTCGTTTAGCGGTGCGTGCGCAGGTACGCATGCGTTAGCTATCACCGCGTGGGGTGATCTGGTCCTGTGGACCAGATCACGAGCCTCCCACCCTACGAACAGCGATACCCGTAGGGTGGGCGGGTCTCCCGCCCATGCGTTCAAACAGTGCATGATCTGATGCACTGCTTATTTCGCTCCGGCCATCTCCTCGCTGGTCGACGGCTCATCCCCCTGTTCCGGCTTGCCGCTCGAGTAGGTCGGCCCCGAACGGTTCTGGTGCGGCGCCGGCTTGCCCGGCAGCGGTGGCAAGGCCTTGGCCTGTTCCAGGTCGACGCCCGCCACCTCGGCCACGCGGCGGCCGTAATCCTCGTCGCAGTGCCACAGGTGCCACACCATGCGCAGCTGGATCGGCGCCGGGCACTTCTTCAGGTCGCCACCCACGTTGTTGACCAGGTCGTCGCGCTCCCAGTCCTCGAACGTGCGGTAGCGCGCCCCCGCCTGCGCGTAGTCGTCCATCGTGCGGGTGGTCTGGTAGCGGCCCAGGTGGCCCTCCACATACTGGTTGTATTCCTTCTCCGGCTTCGGCGCTTCGCTGTAGCCGCCCATCAGGCTCGGCTCGTAGTTGATGTGCTTGTCCTCGCCGCGGCCGTCCACGTAATAGGTCATCTGGCCGTCGCGCTGGTTGGTGCGCGCCGCCGCGCCTTCCTGCGGCTGGTTGATCGGCAGCTGCAGGTAGTTCGGGCCCACCCGGTAGCGCTGGGTGTCGGAATAGGACAGGGTGCGGCCCTGCAGCATCTTGTCGTCCGAGAAGTCGATGCCGTCCACCAGCACACCGGTGCCGAAGGCCGCCTGCTCGGTCTCGGCGAACACGTTATCCGGGTTCTTGTTCAGCACGATGCGTCCCAGCGGCAGCAGCGGGAACTGGTCTTCCGGCCAGCGCTTGGTGTCGTCCAGCGGGTCGAAGTCGAGTTCCGGATGCTCGCTGTCGCTCATGATCTGCACGCAGAATTCCCATTCCGGGAACTCGCCGCGCTCGATCGCCTCGTACAGGTCGCGCGTGGCATGGCTGGTGTCGTGGGCCTGGATCTCGGCGGCCTGTTGCGCCGTGAGGTTGCGCACGCCCTGCTTGGGCTGGAAGTGGAACTTCACCAGGTGGGCCACGCCCTGGTCGTTGACGAACTTGTAGGTGTTCACGCCCGAGCCTTCCATCTCGCGATAAGTGGCCGGGATGCCCCACGGGCTCTTGACCCAGGTAATCATGTGCAGCGCTTCCGGATGGCTGCAGATGAAGTCGTAGAAGCGCCACGGCTCCTGCTGGTTGGTGACCGGATCGGGCTTGAAGGCGTGGATCATGTCCGGGAACTTGATCGCGTCGCGGATGAAGAAGACCTTCAGGTTGTTGCCCACCAGGTCCCAGTTGCCGTCCACGGTCTTGAACTTGATGGCGAAGCCGCGCGGATCGCGCGCCGTCTCGGGCGACTCCTTGGCGCCGATCACGGTCGAGAAGCGCACGAAGATCGGGGTCTGGACACCGAGTTCGTTGAGCACGCGGGCACGCGTGTACTTGCTGGCCGGCTCGCCGCCGATGGTGCCGTAGGGCTCGAAGTAGCCGTGGGCGCCGGTGCCGCGCGCATGCACCACGCGCTCCGGGATGCGCTCGCGGTCGAAGTGGGTGATCTTTTCGATGAACTGGTAATTCTCGAGCGTGGCCGGACCACGTTCGCCCACCGAGCGCAGCGACTGGTTATCGCGGACCGGATGGCCCTGGCGCGTGGTCAGGATAGGACGCTGCTCGTTCATTGCTCTCTCCTCGGACAAATTCGTTTGGAGAGAGCAGTATAGGAAGGCGCGCGCGTAGGGAGCGCGCGCCTGCCGGTGGGAATTACAGCTGCTGGAACACGCCGGCGGCGCGGTTCTTGGTGACGTTATCCCATGGGAACACCTGGCCGTTCATGGCCACGTAGACGCCGGCCGGCAGCGTTTGCGCGACGCCGCAGGCGAGGCCGAGGTTGAACAGGGCGTCCGAGTTGGCGATCTCGTAGGGGATCATGGCGCCGGTCAGCACGATGGTCTGGCCGAGGCTGGCTGCACCGAGCACGGCCGCCGTTTCGCGCATGGTATCGGTGCCGTGGATGATGACGATGGCTTTTTCTTTTGCCGCCTGGCAGGAGGCCAGCACGCGCTGGCGGTCCGGGTCTTTCATGTCGAGCGAATCGAGCAGCGGCAGCACTTCGAGCTCGACCGGGATGGTCATGCGCGAGCGCGCGATCACGGCCGGCAGGTGGCTTTCGGCAAAGCCGAGCACGCCGTTCAGTTCGTTGTAGTGTTTATCGAAAGTGCCGCCGGTGGCGATGATTCGCAAAGTCATGTTGGTTTGTCCACGTGCAGAAAAAAGGTGGGTAATGATAGCCGCAAACGGTAGTGTATCTGACTGTGACTGCGCTAGAATCGCCTGGATCGGATGAGTACACTCACCCATCTTCTTCCTATTTCTCTCCCAGTTACTCCCATGAAAGCCGTCGCACCGGGCACCGTCATTTTTCACCGCCATCGAGGCTATGGCGTGATCACCCACGTCAACCTGCTGACCGGCTGGATCTCGGCGCGCTTCGGCAGCGAGCAGCGCACGCTCGACCTGAATCTGTCGAGCGACGAGGTGCAGCACGCGGATGGCGAGCCGATCCTGTTCCGCCGCGCCCCGCCGGACCGCATGCCGCATGCGCGCCTGATGGAAGTGGTACGCGCGCTGCACGAGGCGGGCTACCAGAAGCTGTACCTGTACTCCTGGCCCAAACCTTCCGGCCTGCACTGGCGCTGGCATCTGTTCACCGGCCCGCGCAACTGGATGCAGCGCACCTGGCGCGAAGGCTGGTATGGCTCGGGCGCGGACTACAACAACAATCCCGTGATGGGCTGGGGCGATTCGCCGGGCGCGAGCACGGACGAACTGATCCATGCGCTGGCGAAGTTCGATCCGCAAGGCCTGGCGCAGGCGCTGGGGCGCGACGAGGACCACACGGCCTGGTTCGCGCAGGTCTGCGAGCTGCTCTTGCCTGGGTACATGTACAGCCTGAACATGGAGCGCCCAAGCGGCGGCAAGCTGACCGACGCGCCGCCGGTGCCGGTGGTGCCGGTGCGGGCGGGGCTGCAGCCGTATGCGGGGCCGCAGATCGGCTGGCCGCCGGGTTGGGCGGGGCTGTGGACCGGCACGCATGTGATGCCGGTGCGGAAGGTGAATCTAATTACCGGAGAGCCGGAGCTGCGCTGATTGGTGCTGCTCGCTGCTCTCGGTTTTGTTCTCACTGCGCTGCAGAATTGGGCTCCGGCCTTCGCCGGAGCGACGTGCTATTGCTGACGGTGACGAATGGCGCTGCTGGTATTCTCCGTTAGTCTGGAAGCCGTCGCTCCGGCGTAGGCCGGAGCCTAATTTCCCATCCGAAGCCGCTAACTTCACCGCTTCCCAAGCGCCTCCGGGTTCAAAATATTATCCGGCTGCCCCGCCGCAAACCGCACGAGGTTCTCGAACGCGGTCTGGAAATAGATTTCGTAGCTGTCCTGCTCCACATATCCCAGGTGCGGCGTGGCCAGCACCGTCGGGATGCGCAGCAGCGGCGAATCGGGCCTGAGCGGTTCATTGGCGAACACGTCCAGCGCCGCATAACCAGGCTGTCCGGCCCGCAGCGCCTGCTCCAGCGCTCCTTCCTCGACCAGCTCGGCGCGGCTCGTGTTGACGAACAGCGCGTCCGGCTTCATGCGTGCGAAATCCTCGCCCTTGACGATGCCGCGCGTGGCCTCGCCCAGGCGCAGGTGCAGCGTGAGCACGTCCGCCTGCGCGAACAGGGCCTCGCGCGAGGCTGCCGCCTCGAAGCCGTCGGCCAGCGCCTTCTGCCGGCTGCCTTCGCTGCCCCACACCAGCACGCGCATGCCGAAGGCGCGCGCATAGCCGGCCACCAGCTGGCCGATCTTGCCGTAGCCCCAGATCGCCAGCGTGCGGCCGCGCAGCGAACGCCCCAGGCCGTTGAGCACCGGATTGATCGAGGCCGTTTGCCACAGGCCGTCCTTCAGGTTGCTCGCATAGGGCACGATCTTGCGGCTGGCCGCCATGATCAGGGCCCAGGTCAGCTCGGACGGCGCCACCGGCGAGCCGATGCCCTCGGCGATCGCAATGCCGTGTTCGGTCGCCGCCGCCACGTCGATATGGCCGCTGACCTTGCCGGTCTGTGAAATCAGCTTCAGGTTCGGCAGCCGGGCCAGTAGCGCGGCAGGGAAGGCGGTGCGCTCGCGGATGAGCACCAGCGCATCGAAGGGCGCCAGCCGCGCGGCCAATTGGCCGAGTCCGCGCGCCGCATGCGTAAACACCTTTACCTCGTGTCCATCGAGCAGGCGGAAGCATTGCAGGCCGCGCACGGCGTCCTGATAATCGTCCAAAACAGCTATTCGCATAAAAGTTGCTTTCAAATAAGTTCGATCACGTAGCGAAATAACAGCTTCCAAAAAGCCTCCGAATAGCCTACTACATTACTCGGTCATTTTTGGCTACTTTTTTGTAGTAGCCCAGCGTGAATCGGGTTTTGCGGGTGTACAATCGGCCAATTCTTGAGGGTTTGACACGCTTGTGCCGGACCCGGCAGCACCGCTTCGGCTTCCCCCTTATGAGGCCGTCGACACGACCGCCGTAAACGCCGCGCTCCGCTGGAGCGGATCGCCATTTTAAGGCACGGCCAGACGGATGATCCTGCCACGACAGTATTCTTAATTGGCATTGGAGGTATCTATGAACCAGCCCGTGATGGGCGGCGTCGCCGCACTGAACGTTCCTGCTCACGTCAAACACCAAAAGCTCATCAATTGGGTCGCGGACATCGCTGCCCTGACGAAGCCTGACAGCATCTACTGGTGCGACGGCTCCGAGGAAGAGTACGACCGCCTGTGCGCGCAGATGGTCGAAGCCGGTACGATGAAGAAGCTGAACCCGGCGAAGCGTCCGAATTCCTATCTGGCCTGGTCCGACCCGTCGGACGTCGCCCGCGTCGAAGACCGCACCTACATCTGTTCAAGCACCCGCGAACAGGCAGGCCCGACCAACAACTGGATGGACCCGGCCGAGATGCGCCGCACCCTGAACGGCCTGTTCGACGGCTGCATGGCCGGCCGCACGCTGTACGTGGTGCCGTTCTCGATGGGCCCGCTGGGCTCGCCGATCGCCCACATCGGCGTCGAACTGTCCGACTCGCCTTACGTCGCCGTCAACATGCGCATCATGACGCGCATGGGCAAGGCCGTGTTCGACGTGCTGGGCGCAGACGGCGAGTTCGTGCCCTGCGTGCACACCGTCGGCATGCCGCTGGCCGCCGGCCAGAAGGACGTGCCGTGGCCATGCAACGCCACCAAGTACATCGTCCATTACCCGGAAACCCGCGAGATCTGGTCCTTCGGCTCGGGCTACGGCGGCAACGCGCTGCTGGGCAAGAAGTGCTTCGCCCTGCGCATCGCCTCGAACATGGGCTACCAGGAAGCGCAGCAGGGCGGCACCGGCTGGCTGGCCGAGCACATGCTGATCCTGGGCGTCGAATCGCCGCAAGGCGACAAGAAATACGTCGCGGCCGCCTTCCCCTCGGCCTGCGGCAAGACCAACTTCGCCATGCTGATCCCGCCGAAGGCCTTCGACGGCTGGAAGGTCACCACCATCGGCGACGACATCGCCTGGATCAAGCCGGGCGCGGACGGCAAGCTGTACGCCATCAACCCGGAAGCCGGCTACTTCGGCGTGGCCCCGGGCACCAACGACAAGACCAACCCGAACTGCATGGCCTCGCTGCGCGAGAACGTCATCTTCACCAACGTGGCGCTGACCGACGACGGCGACGTGTGGTGGGAAGGCATGAGCAAGCAGGCGCCGGATCACCTGATCGACTGGCAGGGCAAGGACTGGACCCCGGCGTCCGGCACCAAGGCCGCCCACCCGAACGCACGCTTCACCGTCGCCGCCACCCAGAACCCGGTGATCGACGCCGCCTGGGACGACCCGGCCGGCGTGCCGATCTCGGCCTTCATCTTCGGCGGCCGCCGCTCGACCACCGTGCCGCTGGTGACCGAAGCCAACAACTGGGTGGAAGGCGTCTACATGGCCGCCACCATGGGCTCGGAAACCACCGCCGCCGCCGCCGGCCAGATGGGCGTGGTGCGCCGCGATCCGTTCGCGATGCTGCCGTTCATGGGCTACAACATGAGCGACTACTTCCAGCACTGGCTGAACCTCGGGAAGAAGATCGAAGCGCAGGGCAGCGCGCCGAAGATCTTCTGCGTCAACTGGTTCCGCACCGACGAGAACGGCGGCTTCGTGTGGCCGGGCTACGGCGACAACATGCGCGTGCTGAAGTGGATCCTGGACCGCGCCGAAGGCGGCGCCCAGGGCGGCCAGCAGCACCTGTTCGGCACTTCGCCGAACTACGGCGACCTGAACTGGGAAGGCGTGGACTTCACCGAGCAGCAGTTCACCCAGATCACCTCGATCGACAAGGACGCCTGGAACGAAGAGCTGAAGCTGCACAGCGAGCTGTTCGAAAAGCTGGCCTACCGCCTGCCGCAGGAGCTGGTGGACACCAAGGCCAAGCTGGAGAAGCAGCTGGCTGCATAAGGCGCACTGGCAAGAAATAAGCAGGAAGGGATGGGCAGACGCCCATCCCTTTTTTCATTTGGAAGGGGGATTTCCATGAACAAGCTTATTGAGTTCAATGTGCCCGGTGGCACGGTGGTCGTCGAATCGCAGGAAGCTGCTGCAGGAGGCGTGGTGCGCGGTGCCGCTGTCGACCAGGTCACGGAAAAGGTCGGCAAGTCCCTGGTGGATGCGCTGTCGGTCATCCGTCCTGTTGCCGAAGCGACGATGGAGACCTGCGGCGGCCTGGATGTGTTGCCGGACTCCGTCGATGTCGAGTTCGGCCTGGTGTTCAAGGCCGGACTCGATGCATATATTGCCAAGAGCTCCAGTGAGGCGACGCTCAAGATCAGGCTTGTCTGGAAGCCGAAATAAGCCGGGTACACCCCGGAAGCGCACATTCCGCGCGCGGTGCTGTCTAAGACTTACCGTACCCCAGAGCAGGCGCGTGGGTGCCGTTTTTCCTGGACCGCAGTGGGGTTGCGATGATTTATCAGAACTTCGATTTGGAAGTCATCAGCCCGCATGGAGGGGACCGGCTGTGTGCGAGGGTGCTCGAGTCGCCCCAGGGCGACTGTCCCTTCGTCGACGTGAAGTGGCCCTTCGACGCCGAAGAAGAAAACGCGATGCTGGCGGAAATCTACGGCGGGCTGAGGCAACGCCGCGGCCGCTCGAGCCCGGCGAGCACGATCGAGGACTTCGGCGGGCGCCTGTTCGAGGCGGTGTTTTCCGGTGACATCGAGCACCTGTTCCGGTCTTCGCTGGATAGCGCATTCCGTTCCGGGAAAGGACTGCGCGTCCGCCTGCGGCTGCCCGAAGACAGCGAACTCCACGTCAGGCCGTGGGAATTCCTGTTCGACACCGAAAGCAGGGAATTCCTGGCAGTCAGGGAACACACCCCCCTTGTCCGTTACCTCCCGGTTGCGCAACCGATCCCGCCGATCACGGTGGAGGGACCCTTGCGGGTCCTGGTGGTATTGTCCGCGCCGACCGATCATCCGCGCCTCGACATCGCACGCGAATGGGACATCCTGCGTCACGCCCTGGGGCCGTCGGTTGCCGCCGGCCAGCTCGACCTGCGCCGGGTACGCGGCCGCTGCACCTTCGACAACCTGCGCGATTCTCTCCGGCACTACGGCGCCCATATCTTCCATTTCGTGGGGCATGGGGTGCCGGGGGCGCTGGTGCTCGAGCAGGAGTCCGGCAAGGGCCTGGAAATGGAGGCCACCCACCTGCGTGCCGCGTTTCCGATCGGAGCCTTGCTGCGGCTCATCGTCCTGAACGCCTGCTCCGGCGCCATCACCGAGGACGTGCCTTTTTCGGGACTGGCACAAGGATTCCTGAGGCAGGGCGTGCCGGCCGTGGTGGCGATGCAGGCCTCGATCACGGATGACGCCGCGCTCATTTTCACCCGCTACTTTTATCGGGACCTGATCGAGATCGGCGCTGTCGACACTTCCCTGACCGAAGCCAGGCTGCGCATGCAGGCCAACGGCCACCCGATCGAATGGGGCACGCCGGTGCTGTACATGCGTGCCCTCAGCGGCCAGCTGTTTCAGCCGGCAGCAAAACCGGCAACAAGCCCGGCAGCAAGCGCCGCCGCACAGAAAAAGCCGAAGGAGCCCGCGGCGAAGACCGGCACGCGCCCATCGCGCGTTGCGCCCGCGCTGAACGAGCAGAAAGAGGCCAGAGAGACCCAGTCGCAGCAGGGCGCCATGCCGCTGCAGGCGGACCTGGCCCCTGGAACGAGAAAAAAGCCGAGGACGACGCGGGTCAAGGAGAGTCAGCCACTGGCGAAACCCGACCTCCCGCCGCCGGCCCCGGCAGGCGAAACCATTCCGTCGGCCGACCCGGGGCCGACTCCGGTCCAGCCAAGCGTCACGCATGACCAGGGCTGGCCGCCGTCATTTCCACCGGCCCGGGAGGAGACGCCGGCCCAGGCCGCGCCACCCGGACGCTCCCGCAAGGGCCTGCTGGCAGCGGGGCTGGCCGCAGCGCTGGCTGTCGCGATCGGTGTCGTGACGCTGTGGCCTTCAGCGGACAGCACGCCGTCCACGGCGGCCACACCAGAGCCATCGATGCCATCTGCCTCCGGGACCACGCCAGCGCCAGCCGCCGATTCGAAGGAGGCGCCGCTGCCTGCGCCAGGGACAGTGGCCACCCCGGAGCCTGCCAAACCTGCCGACCCGGCTCCACGCATCGTTTCCAGATCCGGCGACGGGGCCAAACCGCGCCAGGACGCTCAACAGAAACCGCGGGAAGCCAGGTCAGCCGCCCCGGCTGCACGCAAGGCCCAGCCGGCAGCCAAGCCGGCGTCTCCCGCCGCGGCCGACAACTGCAACAGCCCCGAGATCAGCGAAAGAAGCGCGAATTGTGTGTTCCGTGACCAATAACGATGGAGGTGGCCAATGAAGTTCCGCATGAGGACGAGTCTGCTGGGGTGCGTATTGGCAGCGGCGGCATCCGGTGTCGCTGCACAGGAGGATTGCCAGGCGCGAATCAACAAGATCGAAAAAATCGGGGATATCCAGGCCGCCCTGACCTGCGTGCAGGGACAGATCACATCGGAGGCCGAACGGGTCAGGCAGCACACAGAAAAGACCAAGCAGCAACTGCTTCTGCAGACCGTCGACCAGCTGGAACTCGTGACCACCAATGTGCGCCAGGTGCCCCTGAAGGAATCCACCAACGGCGCGTGGAAGCAGATTCCCGATTCGACGGATGCGAAAGCCTGTTTCCTTTCCGCCGTGCGCACGCCGGCCCAGGGCTTGTGCCAGATCGCTTACCAGGGGGCGCAAGAACGCTGGGCATACAACCTGAGCGATCCCACCTCGGCCGGTCTCAGCTGTTCGGCGACCTGCGTCTGGATGGACATTCGCCGCAAGGCACAGGCTGAGCAATAGCAGGCTTTTCGTTGTTTCAACGTCCACCAAGGAGGAAGAATCATGAAAGCAAGCAGAAAGCACCTCGTCCTGACATCGTTTGCCGTGCTGCTGGCTGGAACGGCCGGGGCCGCCCTTGCCCAGGTCGGTTCGGCCAAGGAAGCCGCCACTCCGGGCACGGCCCGCCACAAGGAAGAGATGAAGGACGCGAACGAGCACGTCAACAGCGCCATCCGGGTCGTGCACCAGATGCAGGCCACGCCGGAGATGAAGTCACTGCTGCAGCGCGCGAAGGGCGTGTTCGTCGTACCCAAGTATGGCGAAGCGGCCCTGGGAGTCGGCGCGCGCGGCGGCGCCGGCGTGCTCCTGGTGCGCAACGGGAATACCTGGAGCAACCCGGCCTTCTACAACATGGGCGGCATCACCGCCGGCCTGCAGGCGGGGGCCGAAGCCGGCGCCATCGCCTTCGTGCTCAACGACCAGAAAGCCCTCAACAGCTTCATGCAGAACAACAAGTTCTCGCTGGGGGCCGACGCCGGCCTGACGCTGGTCGACTGGTCGAAGAAGGGCGAAGGCTCGGCCGGCTGGGGCAACATCACGGCCTGGGCCGACACCGAAGGCCTGTTCGGCGGCGCGGCCCTCAACATCACGGATATCGACTACGATGAAGACGAGACCTCGGCCTATTATCGGCGCCAGGTGGCGGCGCGCGACGTCCTGAGCGGCAAGGTGAAGAATCCGCAGGCCGACATGCTGCGTCAGGCGCTGGCGAATGCGTCCAGCGGCGGCGGTGCCGCGGCCATGGGCGGCAGCGGGACGAAGGGGCCGACCTCGTCGGGCAAGGACAGCAAGACCGAGTCGGAGAGGGAGCGGAGCAGGGAGTAGCGGGCCGCGCATAAAAGAACAGGGGCAGTGCCTGGCGGCGCTGCCCCTGTTTACTTTACGGTCCGCGCCCTCCGCACGTCATTCCGGCGAAGGCCGGAATCCAATTCCTTTGCGTACCAGCTGCGGTGAAAGCTACTGGTTAGCATGCAAACTTAGGTTCCGGCCTTCGCCGGAACGACGGTTTTACGGCTGTCGGCTGCGAACGATATCAACGTCGACTCAAGCCTTCAACAACGGCTTCAAATATTTCCCGGTCACGCTCGCCTTGTTCTTCGCCACCTCTTCCGGCGTGCCGTTCGCGACGATCGTGCCGCCGCCGGCGCCGCCTTCCGGCCCCAGGTCGACGATCCAGTCCGCGGTCTTGATCACGTCGAGGTTGTGCTCGATGATCGCCAGGGTATTGCCCTGGTCGCGCAGGCGGTGGATCACCTTCAGCAGCAGGTCGATGTCGGCGAAGTGCAGGCCGGTGGTCGGCTCGTCGAGGATGTACAGGGTACGTCCGGTATCGCGCTTGGACAGCTCCAGCGACAGCTTCACGCGCTGCGCCTCGCCGCCCGACAGCGTGGTCGCGCTCTGGCCCAGCTTGATGTAGCCGAGACCGACATCCAGCAAGGTCTGGAGCTTGCGCGCGATCACCGGCACCGGCTTGAAGAACTCGTGCGCGTCCTCGACCGTCATCTCCAGCACTTCGGTGATGTTCTTGCCCTTGTACTGCACTTCCAGCGTCTCGCGGTTGTAGCGCTTGCCGTGGCAGACGTCGCAAGGCACGTACACGTCCGGCAGGAAGTGCATCTCGACCTTGATCACGCCGTCGCCCTGGCAGGCTTCGCAGCGGCCGCCCTTCACGTTGAAGGAGAAGCGGCCCGCCGAGTAGCCGCGTTCCTTCGCGGTCGGCACGGTGGCGAACAGGTCGCGGATCGGCGTGAACACGCCGGTATAGGTCGCCGGGTTCGAACGCGGAGTGCGGCCGATCGGCGCCTGGTCGACCGAGATCACCTTGTCGAAGTGCTCCAGGCCGTGGATCGCATCGTGCTCCGCCGGCTCGGTCTGCGAACCGTACAGGTGGCGCGACAGGGCCGGGTACAGGGTGTCGTTGATCAGGGTCGACTTGCCCGAACCCGAGACACCCGTCACGCAGGTCATCAGGCCCACCGGCAGGGTCAGCGAGACATTCTTGAGGTTGTTGCCCTTGGCGCCGGTGATCACCAGCTGGCGCGCCGGATCCATCTTGGTGCGCTTCTTCGGCACCTCGATCTTGCGGCGGCCGTCCAGGTACTGCGCGGTGAGCGAATGCTCGCTCTGCATGATCTCCGGCAGCGAGCCGGCCGCGATCACCGCGCCGCCATGCACGCCCGCGCCCGGACCCATGTCGACGATGTAGTCGGCGGTGCGGATCGCGTCTTCGTCGTGCTCCACCACCAGCACGCTGTTGCCGATGTCGCGCAAGTGCTTCAGCGTGGCGATCAGGCGGTCGTTGTCGCGCTGGTGCAGGCCGATCGAGGGCTCGTCCAGCACGTACATCACGCCGGTCAAGCCGGAACCGATCTGCGAGGCCAGGCGAATGCGCTGGGCTTCGCCGCCGGAGAGCGTATCCGCGCTGCGGTCGAGCGACAGGTAGTCCAGGCCGACATTGTTCAGGAACTTGAGGCGCGCCGTGATTTCCTTGATGACGCGCTCGGCGATGTCCTTCTTGGCGCCGCTCAGCTCCAGGGTCTCGAAGAAGGCGAGGGTGTCGCGTAGCGGCTTGTCCGAGACTTCATAAATCGCGCGCTGCTGCGCTCCTTGTCCGATCTTCACGAAGCGCGCTTCGGTGCGCAGGCGCGCGCCTTCGCAGGCCGGGCATTTCTTCTCGTTGATGAACTTCGCCAGCTCTTCCTTGACCGCCATCGAGTCGGTCTCGCGGTAGCGCCGCTGCAGGTTGTTGACCACGCCTTCGAAGGTGTGCTCGCGGATCACGGTGCGGCCACGCTCGTTGACGTAGCTGAACGGGATCGCGGTCTTGCCCGAGCCATGTAGCACGGCTTCCTGCGCCGCTTTCGGTAGGGTCTCGAAAGGCTTGTCGAGGTCGAAGTCGTAGTGCGCCGCCAGGCTCTGCAGCATCTGGAAGTAGAACTGGTTGCGGCGGTCCCAGCCCTTCACGGCGCCGGACGCCAGCGACAGGTGCGGGAAGGCGACGATGCGCTTCGGATCGAAGAACTCGATATGGCCGAGGCCGTCGCACTCCTGGCAGGCGCCCATCGGGTTGTTGAAGGAGAACAGGCGCGGCTCGAGCTCCTGCAGCGAATAGCCGCAGACATTACACGCGAACTTGTTCGAGAAGACGGTTTCCTTCTCGGTATCCATCTCGTAGGCCACGGCGCGGCCGTCGGCCAGGCGCAGCGCGGTCTCGAAACTCTCGGCGAGGCGTTGCTTGATCTCCGGGTTCACCTTGACGCGGTCGATCACGACGTCGATGCTGTGCTTCTCGGTCTTCTTGAGCTTGGGCAGCTCGTCGATCTCGTAGATCTTCGCCGCGTTGACGCCGCTGGCGACGCGGAAGCGCACGAAGCCCTGCGCCTGCATGGCCTGGAACAGGTCGCCGTGCTCGCCCTTGCGGCCCGCCACGACGGGGGCCAGGATCATTAGCTTGGTGCCTTCCGGCATGCTGAGGACCGCATCGACCATCTGCGACACGGTCTGGGCCGCCAGCGGCTCGTGCGGGTGCTGCGGGCAGTAGGGGGTGCCGACGCGCGCGTACAGCAGGCGCAGGTAGTCGTGGATCTCGGTGACGGTGCCGACGGTCGAACGCGGGTTATGCGAAGTGGCCTTCTGCTCGATCGAGATCGCCGGCGACAGGCCTTCGATCAGGTCGACGTCCGGCTTTTCCATCAGCTGCAGGAACTGGCGCGCATAGGCCGACAGCGACTCGACGTAGCGGCGCTGGCCTTCTGCATACAGGGTGTCGAAGGCGAGCGAGGACTTGCCCGAACCCGACAGGCCGGTGATGACGATCAGCTTGTTGCGCGGAAGGTCGAGGTTGATGTTCTTCAGGTTGTGCGTGCGTGCGCCGCGGATGCGAATTTCTTCCATTGGTTTTTTTTGCAGGCTTTCAATAAAGTTTGCAGGGCCGGCGCACGAAGGACTGTCGCGGTGAGCGGGCCAATCAGGGAGAACCTAGTAGTGTAGCTGTTTTTTCGAAGTGCTGTACATGCATCCAGCAGTTTTGTGCCGCTGGGATACGTTTCCTTGACCATTTGGCATAGGAAGGCAGCCTCAAAAAGCCGGGGTGAGGGGTATGTGGGCCGGTTCGCGGTCTCTTCAATGACAAAGCGGCCAGAAGTCCAATATTTTTCTTGAAGGGCGGGTCAAGTCCGTATCGGAAGTTGGCAATCCGGCTCAATCGTGTGCGTGCGAGGGACGTAAAAAATCTCTTTTTTTCGCTGCTCATCGGCCCCATAATAGTTGGCTGCAGCACTACGTTCCCTGACGCTTGGAAATCACGCAGAGTCAGGGCTCTACAAAACTCATTGGAGTAACAACATGGCATCAGTCAACAAGGTCATTATCGTCGGCAACCTGGGCCGCGACCCGGAAATCCGCTACATGCCGAGCGGCGACGCAATCGCGAACATCGCGGTCGCCACCTCGTACAAGTCGAAGGACCGCCAGACCGGCGAACAGAAGGAACTGACCGAATGGCACCGCATCTCGTTCTTCGGCCGCCTGGCCGAGATCGTGGGCCAGTACCTCAAGAAGGGCTCCTCGGTCTACGTCGAAGGCCGCCTGCAGACCCGCAAGTACACCGACAAGGACGGTATCGAGCGCTACGCGACCGACATCATCGCCGAGAACATGCAGATGCTGGGCGGCCGCCAGGGCATGGGCGGTGGCGACAGCATGGGCGGCGGCATGGATGACGGCGGCGGCTACGAGCCGCAGCAGCGCCCGGCCCCGCGCCAGGCCCCGCCGGCACCGGCAGCCCGCCCGCAGCCGCAGCGTCCGGCGCCGAACTTCTCGGACATGGATGACGACATCCCGTTCTAAGCGCTTCACCCGCGCGTCCGGCACCAGCAAGCCGGCGCCTGTCCAGAAACCCCGCACGCCCTGCGCTGCGGGGTTTTTTCTTGGCCGAAGCGTGCGTGCTGATCGGAGGCGAGCGCATACACTTGTCGGTCGAGCAGTTCCCACCGACGTACTCCCTTCGAAAGGAAAGCCATGCTACGCATCCAGACTTCCGGCGCCAATCCGACTGAGCTCTACTACTATGAACAGGGACAGGGGCAGCCTGTCGTCCTGATCCATGGCTGGCCGCTCAGCCACCGCATGTGGGAATCGCAGATCACGGCCCTGGCGGAAGCCGGCTACCGCGTGATCGCCTACGACCGCCGCGGCTTCGGGCAGTCGGGCAGGCCGACAGGCGGCTACGACTACGATACCTTCGCGGCCGACCTCGATGCGCTGATGACCCAGCTCGACCTGCGCGACGCGGTCCTGGCCGGTTTCTCGATGGGCGGTGGCGAGGTGGCGCGCTACATCGGCCGCTACGGCAGCGAACGGGTCTCGAAAGCCATGCTGCTGGGCGCCGTGCCGCCCTTCCTGCTCAAGACCGGCGACAATCCCGAAGGCGTGGACAAGTCGGTCTTCGACGGCATGCTGGAAGCGGTCAGGAACGACCGCATCGCATTCCTGGGCGATTTCTTCTACAACTTCTATAACCTGGACAAGGACGGCAAGGACGGCCAGGAACTGGTCGCCTTCAGCAAGTGGATCGCGTGGGAAGCATCGCCGCTGGCGACCGAGCAATGCATCAATGCGTTCGGCGGCACCGATTTCCGCGCCGACCTGGCCAAATTCGACATCCCGACCCTGGTCGTCCATGGCGACGCCGACCACATCGTGCCGCTCGAAGTGTCGGGCCAGCGCTCGCACGCCATGGTCGCCGGCAGCCGCCTCGAGGTCTTGAAAGGCGCGCCGCACGGTTTCGCCGCGACCCATGCCGCACGCCTGAATACCCTGATGCTGGAGTTCCTGAAGGCGTGATTCAGTCCGGCTGGCCGGGGATGCCCTTGTCCGCTTCCTCGGGAATGACGTACACGTCGCCCTCGGTCGCCCCGGCATCGTGCTTGCGCGCCCGCAGGTCGCGGTACACGGCGGCGCGCATGATCATCATCGACACCACCGGCGCCGTCATCAGGAGGAAGACGGCGATGATGATCTCGTGGATCACGAGGCGCGACTGCGCCACCGTGAAGTACAGCATCGAGGCCAGCAGCAGGCAGCCGGCGCCCAGGGTGATGGTGATGGCCGGGCCGTGGATGCGCTGGTAGAAGGTGGGCAGGCGCAGCAGGCCGAGGGCGCCGATCAGGACGATGCTCGCGCCCAGCACCAGCAGCACGGCCACCGGCACGGTCGCCCAGCCCGGCAGGTATTCGAGCCCGCTCATTCGATGATCTCCCCGCGCATCAGGAATTTCGCCATCGCCACCGTCGATACGAAGCCCAGCAGCGCGATCAGGATCGCCACCTCGAAGTAGACCTGGGTGCCGAAGCGGATGCCCAGCACCAGGGCCAGCAGCATGCCGGCCATCCACAGGGTGTCGAGGGCCAGCACGCGGTCGTGCGCCGAGGGGCCGATCAGCAGGCGCAGCGCGCACAGGCCCATGGCGACCAGCGTGCACACCAGGGCATAGCCGACCGCCAGTTCAAGCAGGGTTTCCATCCTTGTCCTCCGGTTGGGTTGCGCCGCCTTCGAAGATCTCGATCAGCGGCTGTTCGTAGCGGGTCTTGATGGTATCGATCCACCATTGCTCGTCGTGCAGGTCGAACACGTGCAGCGACAGTTCATAACCCTCGGGCAAAATTTCCACCCACACTGTTCCCGGCGTCATGTTGATCAGGCAGGACAGCATCGCCAGGCCGTAGGGGTCGCGCAGGTCCAGCGGTATCCGCATGAATTGCGCCTTCACGGTCTGGTAGTCGCGGAACAGGATGATGCGGCAGACGTTGAAGCAGGAGCGCACCACTTCCACGCCCGCCATTCCCATCAGGCGCACGAAGGTGAGCGGCGCGCGCATGCGCGGGTAGCCGAAAGGCTGCAGGCGGCGGGTCAGCAGCGGCACCGCGATGCCCAGCAGCGCGCCGAACAGCAGGTTGGCCGGGTCGACCGTCTGGTTCAGCAGCAGCCATAGGACGCACAGTCCGAGCGATACCACCGGGTAGGGAAGCCAGCGCATCATGGCGCCTCCTTGGCCGAGGCCGGGCCGGGCACCGAAGGCGCGCTCCGCACCGCATCGATGTACAGGGCCGGCCGGTGGATGTCCGCGCTGGCGCGTGCCAGGTAGGCGAACAGCGGCTGCGCCTGGACCGTCATCAGCACCGATGCCAGCAGCAGGCCGGCCACCGGCAGCGCCTCCGAGGGATGCAGGGCGGGCGGCGCGAGGACTTCCGACGCCCAGAAGGTGCGCACCCCGAAGCGCATCAGCGACACGATCGCGATCAGCCCGGAGCCGAACACCAGGGCCATCAGGGTCCAGCCGGCGGCGCCGATCGGGGCCACGCCCGGGCCCGGGTTGATCAGGGCGTGGAACATGCCGAACTTGGCGACGAAGCCGGACAGCGGCGGCAGGCCCGCGATGATCAAGGCGCAGGCCAGGAAGGCCAGCGACAGGAAGGCCATCGCCGCCGGCACGCCGCGGCCCTTCGGCTCGGCCGGGGCATCCTCGACCGCGAAGGCTTCCATCGTCAGCGCCAACATCGCGGCGCCGGGCGTGCGGATGCGGTCGAACAGTTCGATCAGCAGCACGAAGGCGGCGATCGCCAGGGTCGAGGCGAGATAGTAGTACAGGCCGGCCGTCACCAGCAGCGGCTGGCCATAGCCGATCACCGACAGCAGCGTGCCCGAGGAGATGATCGCCGCATAGCCCGCCATGCGCCCGGCGGTATCGGTGGCCAGCATGCCGGCGGCGCCGAACACGATGGTCGCCATGCCGCCCCACAGCAGGGCGTCGTAGCCGTAGCGCGACAGTTCGCCGGCGCTGTCCGAAAACACCATCAGCCAGATGCGCAGCAACACATAGGCGCCGACCTTGGTCATCAGCGCCAGCATCACCGCCACCGGCGGCGAGGCCGCCGCATAGGTGGTGGGCAGCCAGAAGCCGAGCGGCCACATGGCGCTCTTGGCCAGGAAGGCCAGCGCCAGCACCGCCACCCCGGCCTTGAGCAGGCCGGCGTCCGTGCTGGCCAGGCCGGGCACGCGGCCGGCCAGGTCGGCCATGTTGAGGGTGCCGGTGACCGCGTAGATCATCGCCACGCCGACCAGGAACAGCAGCGAGGCCACCAGGTTGACGGCGATGTACTGCATGCTGGCGCGCAGCCGCGCCACGTTGTAGCCATGCAGCACCAGGCCGTAGGACGAGGCCAGCATGACTTCGAAGAACACGAACAGGTTGAACAGGTCGTTGGTCAGGAAGGCGCCGTTGATCCCCATCAGCAGGAACTGGAACAGCGAGTGGAAGTGCACGCCGATCCGGCTCCAGCGCGGCTGGGCATAGTGCAGGGCTGCCAGCCCCAGCAGCGCGGTCAGCACCAGCATCAGCGCCGACAGCCGGTCGGCCACCAGCGCGATGCCGAAGGGCGCGGACCAGTTGGCGGCCAGGTAGACCTGGACGCCGCCCGGCCAGCTGCCGTCGGCCAGCCAGGCCAGCGCCAGCGCATTGGCCAGCAGCGCCAGCACGCTGATGTAGGCGACCGCGAATTTCAGGCGGTGCCGCCCCTGGGTGAGGGTGGCCAGCAGCGCCCCGCACAGCAGCGGCAGCAGCACCGGAAGGATCACCAGGTGGCGGGACCAGTCGAGGGTGAGGAACTCCATCATGCTTCCGGCTCCTCGCCGTCGACGTGGTCGGTGCCGGTCAGGCCGCGCGCACCGATCATCACCACCAGGTAGAGCGCGGTGGTGGCGAAGCCGATCACGATGGCGGTCAGCACCAGCGCCTGCGGCACCGGGTCGGCCAGGGCAGCGGGATCGGGCACCGTGCCGGCCGGCGTGAAGGGTGGGCGGTCCACGGCCAGGCGGCCCATGGCGAAGATGAACAGGTTGACGGCATAGGACATCAGCATCAGGCCGACCAGCACCTGGAAGCTGCGCGGGCGCAGCACCAGCCAGATGCCGGCGCCGAATACGATGCCAATGGCGAGCGAGAGCACGGCTTCCATTACTGGATCTCCTTGGCAGGTGGGATGGCGCCGCTGCGCGCGGCGCCGGGTGGGGCGCGGCGGCTGCGCAGCGACTGGTGGGCAAGCGCCACCAGGATCAGCATGGTGGTGCCGACCACCACCAGGAACACGCCGAGGTCGAACACGAAGGCCGAGGGCACGTGCAGTTCGCCCAGCAGCGGCAGGGTGAGGTGGGCGGTGTGGCTGGTCAGGAAGGGATAGCCGAACAGCCAGGCCCCGATGCCGGTGGCGCAGGCCGTCACCAGGCCCCAGCCGATCCAGCGGTGCGGGCGCAGGCGCAGGTGCGACTCGACCCAGTCGGTGCCGGCCACCATGTACTGCACGATCAGGGCGGTGGCGAAGATCAGGCCGGCGACGAAGCCGCCGCCCGGCAGGTTGTGCCCGCGCATGAAGAAGTACACCGCGATCACGCCCATCACCGGCAGCAGGAAGCGCAGGTACACGGCCGGAATCATCAAGTAACCGCCGGGGGCGGCCTGCTCGGCCGGTTTCTGGCGCACGGCCGGGTCGACGTCGCTGGCCTGCTGCACCGGGATGGCGATGCTTTCCGGCGCCGGGCGGAAGCGGCGCAGCAGCGCGTACACGGTCAGTGCCACCGCCGACAGCACGGTGATCTCGCCCATCGTGTCGAAGCCGCGGAAGTCCACCAGCAGCACGTTGACCACGTTGGAACCGCCGCCCTCGGGCAGGGCGCGCAGCACGAAGAAGTCGCGCAGGGTGGAGTCGCCGGGGCGGGTCAGCACCGCATAGCTGGCCGCGGCCAGGCCGAGGCCGCCGGCGACGGCCACCAGCGAATCGCGCGAGCGCCGCAGCCAGGCGCTGGGCGGGATGCGCTCGGCCAGGTGGGCCGGCCGGAAGCGCGGCGGCAGCCAGCGCAGGCCGAGCAGGATCAGCACCGTGGTCACGGTCTCGACCATCAGCTGGGTCAGCGCCAGGTCGGGCGCCGACAGCCACAGGAAGGTCACGGCCGTCACCATGCCGGTGCCGCCGGCCAGGGCCAGCGCCGCCAGGCGGTGGTACTTGGCTTTCCAGGCCGCGGCCACGGCGCAGCCGGCGCCGATCAGCCAGAGCAGGGCGAACAGCGGATCGAGCTTGTCGAGCGCGGGCGCGGCCAGGTCGTGCACCGGGCGCGCCAGCAGCAGCGGCACGGCGACCATTGCCGCCACCAGCACCAGCAGCTGCGGCTGCAGGCGCCGGGTGCCGGCCACCTTCAGCACCCAGGAGGCGCCCTGGGACAGGCCGAGCATGACGTTTTCGTACAGCTGGGCGCCCTTCACGCGGTGCAGCACCGGCACCCGGTCGCGCCCGTGCAGGCCGAAGTGGTTACGCAGCAGCATGTAGCACAGCGCGCCGCCCACCAGGGCCATCACGCTCATCACGAGCGGCAGGTTGACGCCGTGCCAGATCGCCAGGCTGTACTCGGGCAGGGTCGGCCCCAGCACCGAGCCGGCCGCCACCGCGAGCACGTCGCCCACCACGCGTTCCGGCATCACGCCGACCGCGATGCACAGCAGCACCAGCAGCTCGATCGGCAGACGCATCCAGCGCGGCGGCTCGTGCGGTTCTTCCGGCAGGTCGCGTGCGAGCGGTCCGAAGAACACGCTGATGAAGCGCAGCGAGTAGATCACGCTGAACAGGCCCATCAGCACCGCCGCGACCGACATCCACCAGTTCTCGGTGCCGCCTACGATCATGGTCTCGGCGAAGAACATCTCCTTCGACAGGAAGCCGTTCATCAGCGGCACCCCGGCCATCGCCGCGCTGGCCACGATCGCCAGCGCCGCGGTGTGCGGCATGGCGCGCCTCAGGCCGCGCAGCACGCGCATGTCGCGGGTGCCGCTCTCGTGGTCGACGATGCCGACCGCCATGAACAGCGAGGCCTTGAAGACCGCATGGTTCATGGTGTGGAAGATCGCGGCCACGATCGACAGCGGCGTGCCAATGCTCATCAGGACCGTGATCAGGCCCAGGTGGCTGATGGTCGAGTAGGCCAGCAGGCCCTTCATGTCGTGCTGGAAGATCGCGAAGAAGGAGCCGATCAGGAGGGTGAAGACCCCGGCGCTGCCGAGGATCCAGGTCCATTCCTCGGTCCCGGCCAGGGCTGGCCACAGGCGCATCAGGAGGAATACCCCGGCCTTGACCATCGTGGCCGAGTGCAGGTAGGCCGACACCGGCGTGGGCGCCGCCATCGCATGCGGCAGCCAGAAGTGGAAGGGGAACTGGGCGCTCTTGGTCAGCGCGCCGAGCGCCACCAGCACCAGGGCCGGCACGTACCAGTCGTGGGCGCGGATCGCATTGCCGGCCCCCAGCACGGTCTGCAGCTCGTAGCTGCCGGCCATGTGCCCGAGCAGCAGCACCCCCGCCAGCAGGCACAGGCCGCCGATGGTGGTGACGGTAAAGGCCATGCGCGCGCCGCGGCGGGCGTCGTTGCGCTCCTGCCAGTAGCCGATCAGGAGGAAGGAGGTGACGCTGGTGAGTTCCCAGAACACCACCAGCTGGATCAGGTTGCCCGACAGGACCACGCCGAGCATGGCCCCCATGAAGGCCATGATGTAGGCATAGAAGCGCGGCACCGGGTCGCGCCGCGACATGTAGTAGCGCGCATAGAGCAATACCAGCAGGCCGATGCCGA
This sequence comes from Massilia sp. UBA6681, assembly GCF_002454935.1. Taxonomy (NCBI): domain Bacteria; kingdom Pseudomonadati; phylum Pseudomonadota; class Betaproteobacteria; order Burkholderiales; family Oxalobacteraceae; genus Massilia; species Massilia sp. UBA6681. The sequence goes on along the minus strand of NZ_DKJX01000081.1, from coordinate 21,039 downwards.
GCACCATGATGGAGAAGACCCAGGCCAGGCCGTCCATGCGCAGCACCAGGGCGAGCCCGAAGTCGGGCAGCCAGTCGATCTGCTTGCGCAGGACTTCGCCCTCGGCGATGCGGCCGAACTGGAGGATGGCCAGCAGCAGCGCGCCGGCGGTGGCGATCGCCGCCACCGCTGCGGGGCGGTGACGCGATCCGGTGGGCATGCAGGCCGCCACCAGGGCGGCGGCAAAGGGAAGGGAAAGGAGGAGCAGGAGCATGCGGTCAGTCCTCCGAAAGCCAAGGGGCCGGTGCGGGTCGTTCAGCCATCGACACCGCCTTCTGGTGCACGCACCAGCAGGGTGTCGCAGGCCAGGTGCTGCAGCAGGTCGTCGCTGCGGCTACCCATGAATACACGCGCCACGCTCGAGCGTTCGCGCACGCCCAGCACTACCAGCTGGAGGGCATGTTCGTGGGCATAGCGGGTAATGGTGTCGGTGACGCCGCCGTGGCCGATGAAGGGCGCGACGTGCTGGCGGGCGCCGGGAGGCAGGGCGCAGCCGTCGAGGAAGCGTTCGCTGGCCGCCAGCATCTCCGGCACTGCGTCGGCAACCGGCTCGGCCAGCGCTTCGAGCACGTGGAACAGGACGATGCGGCGTCCGGGGAACAGCCGCACGGCGGTCTCCAGCGCACGCCGCGAGGCGTCCGAGAAATCGTTCGCGACCAGGATGCGCGCATAGGCGCCGCGGGTGCGCTGGCGCACCACCAGCAGCGGCTGGGCCAGGCCCTGCGCCAGGCGCTCGGTGGTGGAGCCGAAGATCAGCTGCTGGAAGCTTTCGTCGCGCGAGGCGCCGGTGACGACCACGCCGTCGCCCAGGGTGCCGGCAGTATCCAGGATGGCATCGACGACCTCGCCGTCCCTCACCTGCAGGGTCGGCGCCACGCCGCTGCCGGCGAACTCTTCCTGCAGCTCGCGGCGTGCGGCCAGTTCGAGCGCGGACACGGTAGCGTCGCGGTCGAGCCAGGCGCTCACCTCGTCGGGCGTGCGCGGACCTTCGCGCACGGTCAGGATGACCAGTTCGGATTGCCATTCGAGCGCCAGCTGCTTGGCACGGTCCAGTGGGCGGTCGCAATGCGCGCACAAGTCCGTGGCGAGCAGCAGCCGCGATGGCGGGATACTGTCGTTCACGTAAACCTCCATGCCGGGAAAAAAGCGGCAAATGGCTCCACTTTACTGTTTTGCATGGGATACGGCAACGCATTACTTCAGGTCAATACGGCGAATTTTCTGCCAAACACAGCGCTCGTGCGCGCCGCAGGCGGTGGGCTTGCTAGCATGCGAAACATGCACATTCTCTGGAATTACCTGCGCCCGCACTGGCGCCTTGCCGCGCTGGCGCTGCTGCTGGCAGGCCTCGCACAGGTGCTGAACCTGGTCGACCCGATCATCTTCGGGATGATCATCGACGACTACGCGCTGCACCCGGGCGGCAGGAGCGACGACGAACTGGTGGCGGGCGTGCTGCGCCTGCTGGGCCTGGCCGTGCTGGTGGCCCTGCTGGCGCGCCTGGCCAAGGCGCTGCAGGAATACGTGACGCGGCTGGTGGTGCAGAAGCTGGGCGTGGCGATCTTCAACGACGGCCTGCGCCAGGTGCTGCGCCTGAAGTACCAGGAATTCGAAGACCTGCGCAGCGGCGAGACCCTGTCGCTGCTGCAGAAGGTGCGCGCCGACAGCGAGCGCTTCATCAACACCTTCATCAACACCGTGTTCGCATCAACGGTCGGGGTGTCCTTCCTGGTCTGGTACGCGGTGACCAAGCACTGGCTGCTGGTGCCGGTGTTCCTGGTCGGGGTGCTGGTGCTGGGCGGGCTCACCGGCTTGCTGAGCCGCGAGATCAAGATCCAGCAGCGCTCGATCGTGCGCGAGACCAACCGCAACTCCGGCTTCATCACCGAATCGCTGCGCAACATCGAACTGATCAAGAGCCTGGGCCTGACCTTTACCGAGATCCGGCGCCTGCGTGCCCAGACCGACAGCATCTTCGCGCTCGAGATGGCCAAGGTGAAGCGCATCAGGCTGCTCTCCTTTTTACAGGGCAGCACGCTGAGCCTGTTGAAGCTGGCGATCCTGTTCGCGCTGCTGTGGCTGATCTTCCGCAAAGTGCTGTCGCCGGGCGAGCTGATCGCGATGCAGTTCATCTCGGTGGCGATCTTCGCGCCGCTGCAGGAGCTGGGCAACATCATCCTGGCGCACCGCGAGGTCGAGGCCTCGCTGCTCAACTTCCGCACCCTGATGGACAAGCCGATCGAGCGGCGCCCGCAGGACTTCGTCGAGATCGGCGCGCTCGAGCAGATCCGCTTCGCCGACGTGGGCTTCCGCCACAAGGGCGCGCAGGAGGATTCGCTGGTGGATATCTCCTTCAGCGCCGCGCTGGGCCAGACGGTGGCCTTCGTGGGGCCGTCGGGCTCGGGCAAGTCGACCCTGGTGAAGCTGCTGGTCGGCCTGTACACGCCGGCGCGCGGCAAGGTGTACTACAACGAGATCTCGACCGCGGACCTGCGCTACAACGAGGCCCGCCGCCAGATCGGCTTCGTCACGCAGGAGACCCATTTGTTCGCCGGGACCATCCGCGACAACCTGCTGTTCGTGAAGCCGGATGCGACCGACGAACAGATCATGGCGGCGATGGCGCAGGCCTCGTGCGCCAAGCTGGTCGAGAAGTCGCCCGATGGGCTGGACACCGTCATCGGCGAGCGCGGCATGAAGCTGTCGGGCGGCGAAAAGCAGCGCCTGTCGATCGCCCGCGCGCTGGTGCGCGAGCCGCGCCTCTTGATTTTCGACGAGGCGACGTCGGCGCTGGATTCGCTGACCGAAGAGCAGATCACCAACACGGTGCGCGACATCTCGGCGCGTGCCAGCCAGATCACGATCCTGATCGCGCACCGGCTCTCGACCGTCATGCACGCGGACACCATCTATGTGCTGGAAAAGGGCCGCGTCGTCGAAACCGGCTCGCACGACGCGCTGGTGGCGCAGAAGGGCCTGTACTACGCGATGTGGCGCCAGCAGATCGGCGAGCGGCCCGTGCCGGCCGGCGCGGTTCAGGCGTCCGCGGGATAGCGCAGGCCGATCTGCCCGCGGATCCGGTCCAGCAGGGCCATGTTGGACAAGGTGTCCTCGTGCGTCATCAGGGGATGCTCGATCAGGCCCTCGCGCAGGCAGCGTCCGGCCTCGATCGCTTCATGCGTGTAGCCGTTGCCCAGGTAGGGCGTCGGGATGGTGCGCGAGGAACCGTCCTGCAGGTCCACGGTGATGCGCTCGGCCAGGTGGAACATGCGGTGCATGCGGATGCTGCCCTTGGTGCCGGAGACGATCAGTTCCGAGGCCGAACGCGCGCGGATCGAACAGCTGCACACCGACAGTGTGCCGCCCTGGTGCTTCATGGTGAAGGCGGTGGTTGCATCCACGCCCGTTTCGCTCATGATGGCCTGGGCCTGCACGTTCTCCACCTTGCCCAGCAGGGCGCAGGCGATCGAGAGCGGGTAGATGCCGAGGTCGAGCAGGGCGCCGCCGCCCAGTTCGCGCTTGTTGACCCGGTGCTCGGGGTCCAGCGTGGCCGAGAAGCCGAAATCGGCATGCACCTGGGTGACGGTGCCGATCTCGCCGGATGCCATGATGCGCTTGACTTCGGCGAGCGCCGGCAGGAAGCGCGTCCACATCGCCTCCATCAGGAACAGGTTCTTGGCGCGCGCGAGCGCCACCACTTCGCCGGCTTCGCGCCGGTTGATGGCAAAGGGCTTCTCGCACAGCACGGCCTTGCCGCCGCCCAGGGCCAGCAGGGAGTTCGGCGCATGCATCGGGTGCGGCGTGCCGATGTAGATGATGTCGACCTCGTCCGCCCTGGCCAGCGCCTCGTACGAGCCGTAGGCCTGTTCGATGCCCAGCTCGCGCGCGAAGGTCTGCGCGCTCTCGAGCGTGCGCGAACCGACTGCCGCCAGCACCGCGCCCGGCGCATGCTTCAGCCCCAGCGCGAATGCGCGCGCGATGCCGCCCGTGCCCAGGATGCCCCAACGTACCGTGTCGTCCATCGGATGTCTCCTTGTCTCTGGATGGTGGCTTCAGGATCGTGCGCTACGAAGCATACTCTCGCAATCGGGCCGGAGAAAAATCGCTTGCAATTAAATAGTGCGCTATGTATTATCTTTTCCATGGCAGCGAGGCTGCGGTCAACCACCCGACAGCGGCGCTGTTTAAGTAGTGCGCTATTTAATCGCTATAAAACAACCGGGCCCTGCCCACCAACAGCAAAGGAGCATCATCATGGCAATCGACAAAGTCCTCTACCGTGCAAGCGCCACCGCCACCGGCGGCCGTGAGGGCCGCGCCGTCTCGTCCGACAAGGCACTCGACCTCAAGCTGTCGACCCCAAAGGAGCTGGGCGGTGCGGGTGGCGACGGAACCAATCCGGAACAACTGTTCGCTGCCGGCTACTCGGCCTGCTTCCTGGGGGCGATGAAATTCGTGGCGGCACGCGACAAGCTGAAGATTTCGCCGGACGTGTCGGTGCAGGGCAGCGTCGGCATCGGCCCGATCCCGACCGGCTTCGGCATCGAGGTCACGTTGCAGATCAGCCTGCCGGGCGTGCCCGAGGAAGAGGCGCGCACCCTGGTCGAGCGCGCCCACATCGTCTGCCCGTACTCGAACGCGACGCGCGGCAATATCGACGTAAACCTGCAGCTTGTCTGACGCGTTCCGTTTTCCGGATGGGGAAGCCAGCCTGGCCAGGCTGGCTTTTATTTTTTTGACAGCGCTTTTACTTATTGCTGGATATAACCGGCATTTAATAAGCGAGCTCTTCAATTTCACAATTCATTTCCTGAATAACGGAAATAGGCAAGCGGAATAATCGATAAAGGCGGCGCCTGTTCAATGAGAAGGAAATTGCTTAATCGCTTATTCCATTTGCGCCAAATGTAATCCTTGCCGGCTTGTTTAATCAATGTAGAGCGAGTGGCGCGGCCAGTACGAGAGCAAGCGGACTGAAGCATTTGCTTACATTTAGGCCTTGTTTCGCTATTTCGTGCTTACTTTTGCAGGATTTTGTATAGGTTCTTTAATGGTGTTGTCATCTTTGCGTCGGCACAAAACAACGGCATAAAAATTTTTTCCGCACGGCAAACAAAAAAATTTCCGAGCGTATAGAATTGCCTCCCATCAGCTTCCTGACTTAAATATCTCAATCGATCAGGATGGGCTGGCAATTCTGAAAATTCCGAAAAAATTTAACAATTCACGTAAGCCGATGCACACCACTGTTTCTACTTCGCGTTCTTCTTTCAGCCTCGCGCAAACCCAGCAATACGCACTTCCTGTCCTGTTCGCCCTGTTCGGCCTGATCATGGGCTCGTGGGCCGGCCGCATCCCGGCCCTGGCCGAGCGCGTGCAGGTATCCCACTCGGCGCTGTCGATGGTCCTGCTGTGCGGCGGCCTGGGCGCTGTCATCTCTTACCCGATCTCGTCCTTCCTGATGGGCCGCTTCGGCGCCCGCAAGTCGGCGCTGATCGCGGGCATGGCCCTCCTGTGCGTGCTGGTGTCGATCGGCATGGCGCCGACCGTGCCGCGCCTGATGCTGGCGGTCCTGATGCTGGGCATCACCGCCAGCACCTTCGACGTCGCCATCAACTCGGCCGCGAGCAAGCGTGAGAAGACGACCGGCAAGGCGGAAATGTCGAGGCTGCATGGCCTCGCCTGCGCCGGCGGCCTGGTGGGCGCCACCCTGGGCAGCCTGATGGCCAGCATGAAGATCGCGCCGGGCACCCACTTCCTGATGCTGGCCGGTCCGCTGGCCCTGGTCCTGTGGGGCGCCTTCAGCATGATGGACGCCGACGATTCCGCCGAAAAGGTCGAGAAGAAGTCGTTCTCGCTGCCGCGCGGTCCGCTGGCACTGCTGGGCCTGCTGGGCTTCCTGGGCTCGATGTCGGAAGGCAGCATCGCCGACTGGAGCGGCGTGTTCCTGAAAGAGCACTTCGGCGCCTCGGACGGCCTGGCGCCGCTGGCCCTGTCCGCGTTCTCGGTCATGATGCTGCTGTCGCGCATGGTCGGCGACAAGATGAAAGTGCGCTTCGGCGCCCAGCGCCTGGTCATCCTCGGTTCGCTGGTGTCGGCCTCCGGCCTGTTCTTCGCCGTGATGGCCCCGAACGCCTATGTCGCCCTGGCCGGTTTCGCGGTCGCCGGCCTTGGCATGTCGCTGCTGTTCCCCTTCGTGTTCAGCGCAGCCGGCGCACAAGGTCCGATGGCCCTGGCCGCCGTCGCCAGCATGGCCTACAGCGGCAGCCTGATGGGCCCGCCGGTGATCGGCGCCGTCGCCCACTTCGTCGGCATGCAGGCAGCCATCGCCTACGTCGGCGGCCTGTCCCTGGTCATCGCCTTCGTTGCAAGCCGTACCAGGCTGCTGAAGTAAGTCTCCCGCCGGCTCCCTGCCGGCACCGATCCTCGCACGGCGCAAGCCGGCTTCCAACGCAGACCGCGCCATGCGCCGTCTGCGTTTTTTTTGTTTGCGCTATCCCAAGCCGGTCCCGGCACTGGCCGAACTTCGCCCGCCGCGCCATCTCCAACGGACAAGCCCCTTGATCACGGAGATGCCATGACGAGCACAACCGATGCAGCCGCGGTGACGCAGTTCCACGATGGCGAGCTTGCCCAGGCCGACTGGCCGAGCCTGCACCGCGCGGCCGAACTCCCGGGGGCCTGGCCTGCCATCGACGCCAACCACCGCTACAACTGCCTGCTGTGGCAGGAAGAAGACCGCGCACGCCGGGTCGACGTTCCCGCCGCCGAAATCGCTACCAGCAAACGCCTGATCGACCGCTACAACCAGCAGCGCAACGATGCGGTCGAAGCCATCGACGAAGCGCTGCTGGCCGGCCTCGCAGCTGCCCATTGCGCCGAGCCCGTCCCGGGGGCGCGCCTGTCGAGCGAGACGCCCGGCGCGATGATCGACCGGCTGTCGATCCTGTCGCTGAAGATCCACCACATGCAGCTGCAGACCGAACGCAGCGATGCGGGGCAGGCGCACGTGCAGGCGTGCAGCGCCCGGCTGCAGCGCCTGATCACCCAGCGCCACGACCTCGCCGCCTGCCTCGACCAGCTGCTGCGCGAGGCGCGCAGCGGCCAGGCCTATTTCAAGGTCTACCGCCAGTTCAAGATGTACAACGATCCCGCGCTCAACCCCTACCTGTACGGGCAGGCGGCCGGCGGCGCGGCGCAGGCAGGCGGCTGAATGGCGCTGCCGCGCATCGACGTCCTGGTCCCCACCTGCGGCCGGCCGGCGGCGCTGGCGGTCACGCTGACAGCGATCGGTGCACAGGACTATCCCGCGCTGCGCATCGTCGTGTCCGACCAGACCGAGGGCAGCACTGCCCTCGGGCAGGCCGAGGTGGTCGCCGTGCTGCGCTACCTGCGCGCGCGGACACCAGCTCGAGACCTGGCACCACCTGCCGCGGCGCGGCATGGCGGAGCAGCGCGCCTTCCTGCTGGCGCAGGTCCAGGCGCCGTATTGCCTGTTCGTCGACGACGACGTCATCCTCGAGCCGGGCCTGGTCAGGCGCCTGCACGGCCTGCTCGCGCGGCAGGGATGCGGGTTTGCCGGCAGCGCGGTGCATGGCCTGAGCTACCTGGGCCAGGAACGCCCCGCGCAGGAGCAGCTCACGTTCTGGGAAGACCGCGTCGAGCCGGAAACGGTAATGCCGGGCAGTAGCGCGTGGGCACGCCATCACCTGCACAGCGCCGCCAACCTGTTCCACCTGCAGCGCCGTCTCGGTGTCCCGCCAGACCAGGAGCGTGCCTACCGCGTGGCCTGGGTGGGCGGCTGCGTGATGTTCGATAGCGCCAAGCTGCGCGCTGCCGGCGGCTTCGATTTCTGGCCGGCGCTGCCTCCCGAGCATTGCGGCGAAGACGTGCTGGCCCAGCTGCGCGTCATGGAGCGCTTCGGCGGCTGCGGCATGCTGCCCTCCGGCGCCTATCACATGGAGTTGCCCACCACGCTGAAAGAGCGCAGGGTCGATGCGCCCTGGGCGCTGCTGCCGCACGCCGATCCCGCGGCATTGTCGGCTTCCCTGGCGCCGGCGCAGGAGCGGCCATGAGCGGCGAAGCGGCCCGGCTCGGCGGGGTGGCGAAGATCGCGGCCCTGCGGCCGAACGCGGTGGGCGACTTCGTCTTCGTCCTGCCGGCCCTGCACGCGCTGAAGCACGCCTATCCGGACGCCGAACTGGTATTCCTCGGCAAGGCCTGGCACGCGGATTTCCTGGAAGGGCGGCCGGGACCGGTCGACCGGGTCGTGGTCTTGCCGCCCATTCCCGGCGTCGGGGCGCCCGTGGACGAGCCGGTCGACCAGCAAGCGGTCGCGTGCTTCGTCGAACGCATGCGAGGGGAAGGCTTCGATATCGTGCTGCAGATGTACGGCGGCGGGCGCTACTCGAATCCCTTCGTCATGCGCATGGAGGCCAGGCTGACCGTCGGCGCGCGCGCGGACGGCGCCCCACCGCTCGACCGCTGGGCTGCCCACGTCGAGCCGGCCAACCGGCGGCTGGCCTTGCTGGAGATCGCCGCGCTGGCCGGCGCGACGCTGCCGTGGATGCAGCGCGAACTGGCCGTCACGCCGGCGGACCGCAAGGCCGCGGCGCAGGTCCTGCCAGCCCACTACGGGGACGCAGCGCATGGCCGGCTGGCCGAGTACGGGACCACGATGCCGGCGCCGCCGCAGGGGTGTGAGCGTCCACTGGTGCTGCTGCAGCCGGGATCGTCCGATCCGCGCCGCTGCTGGCCCGCGGAGCGCTTTATCGCCGTCGGCGATGCGCTGGCCAGGGCCGGTGCGCTAGTCGCCGTCAACGGCACCGCGCAGGAGGCCGGCCTGGTGCGGCGGATCCTCGGCGGCATGCGCCAGCCGGCCCTCGACCTTGCCGGAAAGCTCGGGCTGGGCGGCCTGTGCGGCCTGCTCGAGCGTGCCGCGCTGGTGGTATCGAACGACACCGGACCGCTGCACCTGGCGCTGGCCATCGGCACCCCGGCCGTCGGCCTGTTCTGGCATACGAACCTGGTCGACGGCGCACCCTTGCGGCCGGGCCTGCTGCGCGCTGCTGTCTCGGCCCAGGTGCGCTGCAGCGTGTGCGGCGCCGACAACCGCGCATCGCGCTGCCCGCACCAGGAGAGCTTTTTGCACGATATTCCGGTCGACGACGTGCTGGGGCTGGCGTTCGCGCAGTTGCAAAGCCAGCCTGCCGTCGCATCGAGTGCGTGAAGCCGTGCGGCGTCCTGACCCGGCGAACAGGGCCGGTGCCTTCACCAATACGGCCACATCCCCGTCGCGCGTTGTCCGCTCGGCTCCGTCCCGGAGAGCAGGGCGCGGGCATGCTCGAGCACCACCGCGGCCCGCTCGGCGGCCGGATCCCAGATGCAGCGGTGGCGCAGGCGGTCGAGCGGGGCCCAGCGCGCAATGTCCGCCTTGCTGAACACCACCACGCTGTTCAGCCCGAGGCCGGCCGCGATATGCGATACCCCGGTGTCGTTGCAGATCAGCAGCCGCGAGCGGCTCATCAGGGCCGCCACTGCGCCGATCGAGATCGGCGCCGCAGCCTCGATCGCGGGCGAACACATGTGCTCCGCGACCGCGCGGGCGAGCGGGGCTTCGTCGGCTGAACCGGTGAGCACGGTGTCCAGGCCGAATTCCTGCCTGAGCTGGTCCGCCACTTCCGCAAAGCGTTCCGGGGGCCAGCATTTGTCGCGCTTGCGTGCGCCGGGATGGATGCAGATGTAGTTGCCGGGCTCGAGGCCAGGGGCGACCTTGCTGGTGTCGAGTTCGTCGATGTCTTCGCGCCGCAGGGGAAATTCGAGCTGGGTGCCGGCGTCCGGCGCGCCCAGCCGTCCGAGCAGGATCAGCAGACGCTCCTGTTCGGCGCCCGCGTCGGGCCAGGGCACCAGCAGGGTGCGCTCGGTCTGGCTTGCTTCGCCGCGGGTAAAGCCGGCCATGGCGCGGGCGCCGAAACCGGCGACGATATGGTTGGTCACGTCGCCGCTGCCGTGCAGCTGCAGGGCGAGGTCGAAACCCTGCTCGCAGATGGACGCATAATAGGCCGTGAGTTCCTCGTGGCGCACCGCCTGCTCGGGCAGCAGCGGGTGGCCCGGGAAGGGAATGAAGTCGTCGATGTAGGCGTCGAAGCGCCGGGCGAACTGCGCCGCCCAGGGCAGGCCCGTGAGCACGATCCGCGCGTCCGGCAAGGCGGTGCGCAGTGCACGCAGGGCAGGTACCGAACAGAGCATGTCCCCCAGCTGCAGGGCGCGAAACACGATGACGCTGCGGATAGCGTGACGGTGCAGGAACGAACGCCGATTCATGTGTTCTCCAAATAATCCAGCCTTGCGCAAATTCCACAGCCAGGCACCACAGCGGCGGATCGGTCTCCAGCAGTCACAAGCAGGTCTTGCACGGTTACCGGCGCGTCACGCGTGGCACAGCCGGTCGAGGACGTTGCGGGTAATGCGTTCGACCCTGCGGTCGCGTGCCTCGCCCAGCACCTGCGCCCAGTCGGTGGTCCCGGCGGAAAACACGGTGCCGCCGTGCCGGAACATGCCCATCGCCGCGACGTGGATGCCCTCGCCGGCGCCATGGCCTACCAGCGCCGGTCGAGCGGGCAGGCGGCCAGCAACTGGTAGCCGTCTGGCGTCCCCGCCTCGTCGCGCCAGGCCGACAGGATGGCCTGGCCGTCCGGCCCGATGTGGTCGACCGGTACGCCGTCGCACTCGTATCCCGGCAGCGGCGGCCAGGTATCGGCGCCGAGCGACGCGCCATGCGCCAGGCCGGTGCCCGCGAAGATCCAGTGTCCGGGCTGCTGGACGATGAAACCGGGGGTGTCGCGCGGGCCGTCCCACCAGCCGCCGCCATGGCGGTAGCTGGCGCCGCTCAGGGAGTCTTCCGGGCGCTGGGCGCCGGTGGCGGGCCACCAGTGGTCCCAGGCGCCGTGCTTGCCGCCCTGGTGGCACACCATGGCCGTGCCCTCGTCGACCAGGTGGATCGGGCCGCGTAGGACGCCACCAGCACAGGTTGGCGCCGAACAGGGCCAGGTTGCCGCCGCCGGCGACGAAGTCTTCGACCGCGTCGCGCGTGTCTTCGCTCCAGTATTCGTCGTGGCCCACACTCACCAGGAGGCGGTAATCCTGCAGCAGCGACGGCTGCGCATGGATGTCGAGGTCGGTGCAGAAGTCGGCCGCATAGCCGCAGCGCGCCATCCAGCGGATGAAGCGCGCATCCCAGTGCGCGAAGGTCTGGCGCGGGGAGCGCGGGTCGTAGTGGTCTTGCGCGCCCCAGGTCAGGCCGCCGATGCCGCCGCCGGGCCGGCGCAGCGAGACGCGGGCGCCGGGCAGATGCGCCGAGCGCGGCGGATTGGTGTAGAAGCAGCCGCCGCCGGAGCAGTTGTAGGCGTGCCAGGTGGCGACGGGCAGCTTGTACAGGATGGTCTTGCTCGCCCTGGCGCGCACGACGAACAGGGCGGCGGCGGAATCGGCGGACAGCCGCAGGGGCTGGCCCTGCGGCAGCTCGAGATGGGCGAGGTAGACGCCCGAGGGCCAGCCGTCTCCGGTCTCGACCTGGTAGGGTGGCCACTGCCAGTCTTCGTCGGCGCGGCCGTCGGGCAGGTGCTCGGCGCGCAGCCAAGCGCCCACCCGCACGGGCACCAGCCCGTCTTCCCATCGGTAGATGGCGATGCGAAAGCGCGGCTCGTCGCCCGAGACGTGCAGGGTGAGCGTCTCGCCCGCCCGCACGCTCGGGCGCCCCGGGTAGGCACGGATCATACCGGCAGCTCCGGCTCGCTGCGCTTGGTCACCAGGAAGGGCGGGATCGCCAGTGCGTGCAGGGGCATCTGCCGGAACGCGGCGACGGCCTCGAAGGGCGTCTCGACGATGGGCTCGTCCTTGCCGTTGAAGGAGGTGTTGAGCAGCACCGGCACTCCGGTACGCACCTCGAAGCCGGCCAGCAGGGCGCGCAGCAGCGGGTCGTCCGCAGGGCCGACGGTCTGCAGGCGCGCGGTGCCGTCCACGTGGGTGATGGCCGGCAGCATCGGCGCGACTTCGGGCCGCACCGGCGCGGCGAACTGCATGAAGGGAGACGGGCCGGCCACGTCGAAGTAGACGGCGGCGCGTTCTTCCGGCACCACCGGGGCGAGCGGGCGGAACCATTCGCGCTGCTTGACCCGCGCATTGATCCAGTCGCGAATACGGTCGCGGCGCGGGTCGGCCAGGATGCTGCGGTGCCCGAGCGCGCGCGGGCCGAATTCGCTGCGGCCCTGGTACAGGCCGATCACGCGCCCGGTGCACAGCAGGTCGAGCATGCGCGCGCACAGGGCGTCGCGGCCGCGCGGCCGTTCCACGACTAGGTCGGTGGCGCCGTCGAGCGCCGCTTCGATGTCGGACAGCTGCGGCGGCGGGCCGAGATAATCCGCGCTCCAGCGGAAGTCGCAGGGCCGGCCGGCCAGCTCGGTGAGCCCGTAGATGGCGCAGCCGAGGGCGGTGCCGGCGTCGCTCGGCGCCGGCGGCAGGAACACGCGGCGGAACGGGGTCTCGCGCAGCAGGCGCTCGTTGGCGGAGCAGTTCAGGGCGGTGCCGCCGGCGAAGCACAGGTGCTCGGCCCCGGTCTGGCGGTACAGCCAGTGCGCCAGCGCCAGCAAGGCGTCCTCGAAGGCGCGCTGGCCGGCGGCGGCCAGGTTGGCGCAGTCGGTGAAGCGCGCTTCCGCGCTGCCGAAGCGGAACCGGCTGCGCTCGCGCAGCAGCGAGCGCCAGGCGGACGGGATGCCGACCGCCATGCCTTCGACGTCGAGCGGCGGCAGGCCGAGGGCCGCCGGGTCGCCGTAGGGGGCCAGGCCCATCACCTTGCCTTCGTTGCCCTCGCCCGGGAAGATCGCCTGGGTCAGCAGGAAGTAGAACATGCCGAGGCCGACGAGGCGGCCGTCGACGTGGCGGGCGCCGTCAGGCGGCCGGACCTGCTTGCCGATGCAGCGGATCTCCTTGCGGCTGGCGGTATAGAAGGAAGAGACCTCGCGCCAGTCGCCGGGCGTGCTGGCGGCGCCGCTCCAATGCTCGGTGAAATCGGAGACCGGGCTGCCCTGGCCGTCGATGATCATTACCGCGGCCTCGTCGAAGGGGGAGGGGTGGAACACGCTGTACAGGTGCGCCAGGTGGTGCGAGATGCGCGCACGGCGGCTGTCGCGCGCCAGTACCAGCGTGGCGGCCAGCTCGTCGTCATAGACGGGCAGGCTGCCGATTTCTTCATCGGACGAGAAGCATTCGACGACGATGTCGACCGGACGCTCGAGCCCGGGCAGGCGCGGCGCATAGTGGTCGCGCAGGTCGCCGGGCTTGCTCCAGTGGTGCTTGTGGCGTGTGAGTCGTTCTTTCTGGATGGCCCAGGCAAGGTGCGAGCCCTGCATGAGGCAGATGCTGGCGTCCTGGGTCCGGTTAATGCCAAGCACAACTGGGGTGTCGTCCATCGGTGATCTCCTGGTGTCGGGGGCGATGCAGCGAACAGCCCAACTTTGAGCCTGCTGAGCAGGATTAGTTCACTTCGTTTGTGTCGGAATCGGTTCTTAAGAGAGGCGCAAGAAGGGCGCCGAGAAAGGCGGTATGATCGGGTTATTGCCCTGTCCGCCCTAGCCGATCCGACCATGCTCCAGACACCTTCCAGCTTCACGCCGCTGTTCGCGCCACGTCCCGACCCTGCGCCCCTGAGCTTCCTGTTCCACGGCGGCCGCCTGCTGGTGCGCGAGCATGACCTGGCGCTGCCCGACGCCGCCACGCTCGACCGGCTGGAGGTGGACCGTACCCGCCTGCAGCCGCTCGGCCTGTACGGCGAGCGCTATTGCGAGACGGGCTGGTTCGACAGCGAACCGGCGCTGCCGCCGGGCTATGCCCTGCGCAGCCTGCGCTCGCTGTTCGCGGACATGGACGAGGCCTTGCTGGGGCTGGCGGCACGCGCCGCCCAGGTTGCGGAATGGGCGCGCACCCACCGCTTCTGCGGCGCCTGCGGCAGCGGCACCGTGCTGGCGGCCGGCGAACGCTGCTACAAGTGCGTGCAGTGCGGGCACATGGCCTACCCGCGCATCTCGCCGGCGATGATGGTCCTGATCAGGAAGGGCGACAGCGTGCTGCTGGCGATGCACATCGCCTCGCCGACCAAGCGCTTCGTGCCGCTGGCCGGTTTCCTGGAGGCGGGCGAGTCGGTGGAAGAGGCGATCCACCGCGAGGTCTACGAGGAGGTGGGGCTGCGGGTGCAGAACCTGCGCTACTTCGCGAGCCAGTCCTGGCCCTTCCCGCATTCTCTGATGCTGGCCTTTACGGCCGACTACCTGGATGGCGAGATCCGCCTCGACACGTCGGAGATCTCGGAGGCGCGCTGGTTCGGGCCGGACGACGAATGGCCCGAACGGGTGCCGCACGTTTCAGTGTCGAGCGTCCTGGTGGATTCGCACCGCCCGCCAGGGCGCTAGCACTCAGGACTGCGCCGGCGCATTCTCCGCGCGTACGACAACCTGAGGCTGCGGCTGCGGCTTGGCCCCGGTGCCGCGCAGCTGCACCGCGCGCTGCAGCAGGTCGAACCAGAACGGGGCGCCGAACAGCGTGGTGCCGGCAGTGATCAGCCAGCCGGCCACCTGCAGGGCAAAAACGGTGTCGAGCCGCGGCGGGAAGCTGCTCCAGCCGATCGGCATCGCCCACAGCTGGCGCAGTGCCTCGGCGTCGAGCGCGCTCGGGGCGGCCTTGATCTGGGCGGCCAGGGCCGGGTTCTGCCACAGGGTCTGGAACAGGTGGATGCTGTCGATGTTCAGCAGGATGGTGAGCAGCAGGGCCAGCAGGAAGGAAATCAGGAGCTGGCGCCGTTTGTAGACGCCGGACAGGCGCTCCATGGCGCTGTTGAACCAGCCGGCGATGCCTTCCTGGAAGCGTCCTAGGTCCCCGCTGGACTGGCGGTACAGGGCCAGCAGCACGCGCTTGACCTGTTCGTCGGGCAGGGCTTCGATCGCTGCCTGCAGCGGAATGGCCGGATTGCTGCGCAGCGAATCGAGCAGTGCGATCGCGAAGTGCGCCGGTTCGATGTAGGATGGCCGCACTGCCAGCTTGCGCCGGGCAGTGGTGCTGCCGTGCGGATTGACCAGCGGATGGTCGTACAGGCTTTGCGCCAGCGCCTCGCAGCGCGGGTCGTCCAGCATGCGCTTGACCGCGTCCAGCAGCATGTTGGCGCGCAGGCTGAAGGCCGCCGCCAGCGCTTCCTGCAAGGTACTGACGACCAGCGCCAGGGTGCCGTAGCAAAACGTCAGGCCGATGGCGACTTCGAGGACCGTGCTGCCGAACATGGCGATCTCCCAGGACTGGAACCGCCTTCCACGCTACCGCTGTTGTGCGCGGTGACATTAACTTTGCTCAATAAACCGGCAGCCGCCGGAACCCTTCGTGCATTTTCTATATACTTGCGGCAATCGATTTTTTAAGGTTCACCATGTCTGACAAAGAAGCTTTCACCGAACACGACTGGCGCCGCCTGCTGACCAGCCTGGGCGAGGATCCGGACCGTCCGGGCCTGCAGGAAACGCCGCACCGCGTGGCGAAGGCCTGGAAACACTGGACCTCGGGCTATGACCAGGATCCCGTCGAAGTGCTCAAGGCCTTCGAGGACGGCGCCGAGGAATACAACGAACTGATCGTGGTGCGCGGCATCCCGGTCTACAGCCATTGCGAGCACCACCTGGCGCCCTTCTTCGGCAAGGCCACGGTCGGCTACCTGCCGAACGGGAAGATCGTCGGCCTCTCCAAGCTCACCCGCCTGGTCGACATCTTCTCGAAGCGCCTGCAGGTACAGGAACGCATGACGATCCAGATCGCCAACGCGCTGATGGAAGTGCTGGAACCGAAGGCGGTGGGCGTGGTCGTCAAGTGCCGCCACATGTGCATGGAAAGCCGCGGCATCCGCGCCATCGGCGAAGAGACCATCACCTCGGCCCTGCTCGGTGAACTGCAACCGAACCTGGCTTTGCGTACCGAGTTCCTGGCGCTGGCACGCGACTAGGACTAAGCTGTAAAGGCGGGCCGCCGGGCCCGCCTTGGAACCTGTTCCGGATCGCCGGCCTCCAAGTGATTTTCGGAGGACGCGCCATGGATCGTCCGGCATTTCCCAGCGATATTTCTCGCGAACAGTTCGAGCCCGTGCGCGGCATGCTGGAAGCGGCGCGCCGCAAGACCCGGCCCCGCAAGCACGACCTGTACGACGTGTTCTGTGCCGTCCTCTATTTCCTCCACACCGGCGCCACCTGGCGCAGCATGCCGGCGGGCTTTCCGCCCTGGCGTACCGTGCATGAATACTTCACGCAGTGGACCATGCTGCGCGATGGCGACCGCACCCTGCTCGAAAGCGTGCTCGAGAAATCGGGGCGCGAGATGGAACTGGCACAGCTGAGGCGCCTGCTCCACCGCCATTGAGCTGAAGCAGTCGCACGCGACATTGTCGGGGAATTGTCACAATCTGTTGCACTTCTTGAAAAGTGCGTCAGCCGGGCTCGGCTAAGCTACAGGAAAGCTTATCAATATTCTATCTTCGAGCCGGCGCCATGTTCGAGCACCTCAACCTGATCCTGTTCTCCACCCTCAACGCCCAGGCCGGCCTGACCGGCTGGCAGTTGATGGCTGCCATCTTCGCCGCGCAGTGGCTGATCTTCGTGATGCCGCTGTCGCTCGTCATGCTGTGGCTCGGCGGCGGGCCGGGGCGCGAGGTCGCGCTGCGCGCCTTCATCGCGGCCGGCTGCGCGCTCACGCTGAACGCGCTGATCGGCCATTTCTGGTACAGCCCGCGGCCCTTCGTCGCCGAAGTCGGCCAGACCTTCCTGCTGCACGCGCCGGACAGCTCGTTCCCCAGCGACCATGCCACCAGCATCTTCTCGGTGGCCCTGGTGCTGGCGTTCAGCCGGGTGCAGGAAGCGCGCCGCGTCGGACGGATGCTGCTGCCGCTGGCGCTGGTAGTGGCCTGGTCGCGCGTCTACCTGGGCGTGCACTGGCCGAAGGACATGGCGGGAGCGCTTCTGATGTCGGCGTCGATGGCCTTGCTGGTGCAGACGGCGGCCGTGCGCGCGGCATGCGCTCACTTGCTGCCGGTGGTGGAAAACCTGTACCGCCGCATGCTGGCGGTACCGATCGGGCGCGGCTGGCTGCGTCCTTGATGATGTCGATGATGACCGGGTAGGGCGGCGCGGCCGGCAACGACCTGGTCGCCACCTGCGTCGGGCGAGGGATCCAACGCACGCAGGACGCGTGGACGGTTTCCTGCGCCGGCCGCGCTTTCCTACGCTTATTGTTCCGCAGGAGTACCGGCAGCGGCGGCGGCCTCGAAGACCAGCTTGTCGTGCTCGTCGAGGTGGAAGCTGCCCAGCGCCTGGCCGGTGACCGCATTCGCCTCCGGCGCTTCCAGTTCGGTACAGCCCTGGGTTTCCACCTGCCAGACATCCTCGCCCGAGCGCAGCGTGTACACGTCCGGCCCGCTCGCGAACAGCTCGATCTCCAGCCCTGACAGGGACACCTTGCCCAGCTCCAGCTGGCGCTGGCAGTCCGGCATGCGGGCGACGATGAGGCGCAGCGTCGCCTCCTTGCTCCAGAAATAATCCTGCAGCACGCGCACGCTGAGCGCATGCTCCTTGCCCGCGATCGGGTAGCTGGCCGAATCGTTGACGCAGCCGGCCAGCAGCAGCGGTGCAAGAAGTGCAGGGAGCAGGTAGAAGGGCTTGCGCATGGCGGTTCCGTGGTCAGATGATGCGTGAAGGCATTGCCTGACGGAGTATAGAAGCGGCATGGGGCGGGCGCAACCGCGCGTGCCCTCCCGCCCGTTCAGAAATCGGTACCCAGGGTGAGCGACGCGACGGTATGGTGTGGCACCGGCAGCGGCGCACGGAACTCGGCGCTGCGGCGGATGGCCCGCAGTTGCGCGAACCAGGGGCCGTGTTCGCGGCCGC
Source organism: Massilia sp. UBA6681 (assembly GCF_002454935.1). Classification (NCBI taxonomy): domain Bacteria; kingdom Pseudomonadati; phylum Pseudomonadota; class Betaproteobacteria; order Burkholderiales; family Oxalobacteraceae; genus Massilia; species Massilia sp. UBA6681. Next base: position 3,037 of record NZ_DKJX01000081.1, on the reverse strand, counting down.
GGGTGCCGGGAAAATCCAGCCGCAGCCCGGCACTGAGCTCGCCGACCCAGCGCCGCGGCTTCACGCCGGGGTCGTCCTTCCACGGCCGGCCTTCGAGGAACAGGTTGTACGCCATGCCGCGCGCCTCCGCGCCCAGCACCAGCGTGCACTGGACCCAGCGTCGCAGGCAGATCGTGTCCAGGGGCCCGAGCCGGTTGACGATGCCCGGCGGCGCCGGCGCGACGGGCGGCAGGTTCTTGCCGATCGTGACGCTCACGCCGCCGGCCGCATAGCTCATGATGCTGCCGAGCGCAAGCCGCCAGTGGCCGGCCGTGCGCAGCTGCACGTCGCCCGCCAGGTCGCCCGACAGACCTGGCTAGGCCGAGCGCCGCTCCACCGAGACCAGCACGGCCAGGGTGTTGCCGACCTGGTGGTCCCAACCCTGCGGCCGCGGACGGTCGAGGATGCGGTGGAACAGTTTTTGTGCGGGTTCGGCCAGCGACAGCCTGCCGGTCACACCGGCCTGGGCCGTCAGGGTCGTGATCGATGCGCCATCCGGCGCCAGGAGCAGCCACTGGCGCTCCACGTAGAGCAGGCCGGCCCAGGGACGGTCGAGGGGCTGGGGCGCGGCCACGGTGATGTCGCCCGGGGTGTACATCAGCTGGCCGAGGCTGTGCTGGGAAAACAGGAAGCGCGCGTCGGCGCAGCCGAACAGGCGGCAGGCGGTGCCAAGCCAGCGCCGGGTGAGCGCACTGCGGTCGTCTTCCGTACTGCGCGAGACGAACTGGATGCCGTTGGTGTAGTAGCGGTCGGTATTGAAGCGGCTGTCGTTTTCCCAGACCAGAAAGCCTGCCGTGGCCGGCGCTTCCTGGCCGCTGCAGGGAAGCAGGACAAGGAAGGCGGAAAGTGCGAGAAGGCTGCCGATGGCGCGCATGGGTCGTCCTTTCTTATTCGAAACATCCTTCAGTCTTGTGCTTGCGTTAAAGCGCTTCTTGATCCACGGCAGGAAGCCTGCGGATTCGAGGCGCGCAACGCCGTTTCCGGATTTGCGCGAAGATAGGGCGCATGAAACAGAACGACACCAAGCAAGAGACCAGGTCGCCCTCAGGCATCGAGCTGCTCTCGCCCGAAGGCGGCAAGCCGGTCAAGATGTGGACGCAGGGCGTGCCCGTCGAGCGTGAAGCCAAGGAGCAGCTGGAAAAGCTGGCGCAACTGCCTTTCGTCTTCCACCACGTCGCCGTGATGCCGGACGTCCATGTTGGCAAGGGCTCGACCATCGGCAGCGTGATCCCGACCCTGGGCGCGGTGATTCCCGCCGCGGTCGGCGTGGACATCGGCTGCGGCATGATGGCGGCCAAGACCACCTTGCGCGCCGACGACCTGCCCGACAACCTGTCCGGCCTGCGCAGCGCTATCGAACAGGCGGTGCCGCACGGCATGTCGCCCAAGATCCGCAACAACAAGGGCAGCCGCGATGTCGGTTCCTGGAACACCCCGCCGCCGCCGGTCGATGCCGGCTGGGCCAAGCTCAAGGACGAGTTCGACGCCATCTGCCGCAAGTACCCGAAGCTGCGCGGCACCAACAACTACAAGCATTTGGGCACACTGGGCAGCGTTTCCTTGAATGCGAAGGAAAATTGTCAAAATATGTCGCAAATCTACAACAAAAATGTTGCCAGCAATAGTTTTACGTCACCCGTCTTCCCGACAGCACGAGGAACATCGCGTGCAGGCTACTGCGGGCCACGGTCGATCTTTCGCATGCCATATTGAGATAGAATTTTGGTTTCAATGCCTAGACCTGACAGTCGTAAAGGCTGGTTCGGTAGTGAATCGAATCTGCTGGCTGCGCTGAGCCGGCTTGAGGTACTTACCCGCCGGGCAAACATAGCAGTTGTTTTCGGCATCGAAGATGAAATCGCTACGGCTAAAAATGCCGTCGTGGTGCTCGGGTTTGTCCCATACTGGAACGTGCGGGATGATGCTCTTTTCTTCGACTAGCCATCCCAGCATTGTAAAAACGCCCTAGTTCGTATTGCCTACCAATCGCCGCGGCTTGATGGCAAACCATTCTTCGACGCGATCCGTAATAATTTTGATGGCTTCGACTTCCGCTATTTTGTTGACCGCCGACGCTTCGACGTCGACGATCACGCCTGCAGTCAGATCGATGCGGTAATGCGTTGAGTGAGCAAAATGGCCGGCCTGGCAGCGGCAATAGACCCAGAGCGGACCTAACTAGATGCCTTACTCGTAATCAAATTTAGGCCATTGTGCCAGTCGGGTACTGGACATTGTCTCAGCGATCTGAGCAACATCACGCCAGAGCACCGAAATATCGACGCCGCTTTCATGTGCTGCATCCTTGACCGCCATGACAACCACTTGAAGGGGAGTTTCGTCGATAAAATGGGAAACTGTGGCGGTCACGGACTGGGAGACTTTACCGGTAGAAAGCACCTCGAGCAGCATTTCGGACGTCATTACTGACTGATAGCTTACGTTGGAGGTTTGCGCGGCCATCGGCAACCAGGTTGCGGACTCAAGGGTTTCAATGTCTGCGGATCGAGACCGAGTATATAAAGGATGTCCTGCTCATCTTTTCCTGCTAGCTGCTGTACCTGGTCGATGGACAAGCCCAGTTCAGCACATCGTTCAAGAATTTGATTACTAGCATCCAAAGACCTAGCTTTCTCTTCCAAAGAGATCCTTTCACGCTTTAGTCTTTTTCCGAGGCCAGTGAATAAATGATCCCAGTCGCCAACTCTAAAGCCACCATCGACTATTGTGTGGCCTATACGCGTATCGGGATTTAGGGGCTGCGGGTTCGCGAACCGGAGTTTGCGTTTTTTAGTTGGATTCGTGCTCATCAATTCTTCTGCCCCTATCTCTCAGCGTAGGCGGCTGCTGCGACAAGTACCTGTCCCGTCCTTCCTTTGCGCAGCGCTTCGAGAGGAGTCTCGCCTAAGGAAATGAACTTGGTGGTGAAGAAATAGTATTTTACTGCGGCCGGCAACGATCCTAACGCTTCTGATAGGCTTTGTTGAGCAAATTGAGC
>NZ_DKJX01000055.1:30907-31221 GCF_002454935.1 Massilia sp. UBA6681 | reverse complement strand
AGCTGCACGAGGCGGCCGAGCGCTACCGCCTTGCCCGGCTGGCGACCAACGACGCCATCTGGGACTGGCGCATCGCCGACGGCCACGTCATCTGGAACCAGGCCCTGCACAGCCTGTTCGGGCACGCGCTCGACAAGACCAGCGCCGAGTGGTGGATCGAGCACATCCACCCGGACGACCGCGCCCGCATCGACGAGGACATCCACGCGGTGATCGAAGGCGGCGGCACCGGCTGGGTCGGCGAGTACCGCTTCCGGCGCGCCGACGGCAGCTATGCCGAGATCTTCGACCGCGGCACCGTGCTGCGCGACGCC
>NZ_DKJX01000055.1:0-30886 GCF_002454935.1 Massilia sp. UBA6681 | reverse complement strand
GATCGGCGAGGCGCTGCGCGAGAGCGAGCGCCTGTTCCGCACCCTGTTCGAGTCGATCGACGAGGGCTTTTGCGTGATCGAGTTCCTGGACGGCCCGCACGGCCCGATGAGCGACTACGTGCACGTGATGGCCAATCCCGCCTATGCGGCCAACGCGGGCATCGAGAACGTGGTCGGCCAGCGCGTGCGCGACATGGTGCCGCTGGAAGCGGATGGCTGGGTCGAGATCTACCGCCGCGTGCTGCTCACCGGCGAGCCGGTGCGCTTCGAACGCACCCTGGAGCGCACCGGGCGCTACCTGGAACTGGCCGCGCTGCGCATCGAGCCGCCCGAGCGGCGCCAGGTCGCCGTGCTGTTCCAGGACGGCACCAAGCGCCACCGGGCCGAGCTGGCGCTGCGCGAGCTCAACGACACGCTCGAGCGGCGCGTCGCGGAAGGCGTCGAGGAACGGGTCCGGATCGAGGGCGCCCTGCGCCAGGCCCAGAAGATGGAAGCGGTGGGCCAGCTCACCGGCGGCATCGCACACGACTTCAACAACATGCTGGCGGTGGTGACGAGCGCACTCGAGCTGCTGGGCCGGCGCGTGCAGGACGGCCTCGCGCCGATGGATGCGCGCGCCCTGCAGTACGCCGAGATGGCCAAGGGCGGGGTGCGCCGCGCCGCCCAGCTGACCCAGCGCCTGCTCGCCTTCTCGCGACAGCAGGCCCTGCGGCCGGAAACCCTGTCGCTGAACCAGCTGGTCGCCAACATGTCGGAATTGCTGCAGCACGCGCTGGGCGGCAACGTGCGCCTGGAAACCGTGCTGGCCGGCGGCCTGTGGCGCGCCCACGTCGACGCCAACCAGCTGGAAAGCGCCATCCTCAACCTGGCGGTGAACGCGCGCGACGCGATGCCGGACGGCGGACGATTGAGCATCGAGACCGCCAACGCCCACCTCGACGAACGCTATGCCGCCGCGCACCCCGGGCTGGCGCCGGGGCAGTACGTGATGGTGGCGGTCAGCGACACCGGCTCGGGCATGTCGCAGGACGTGGTCGCCCGAGCTTTCGATCCCTTCTTCACGACCAAGGAAGTGGGGCGCGGGACCGGCCTGGGCCTGAGCCAGGTGTATGGCTTCGTGCAGCAGTCCGGCGGCCATGTGAAGATCTATTCGGAACAGGGGAAGGGCACGACCGTGAAGCTCTACCTGCCGCGCCACCACGAGGCCGCCCGGGCACTGCCGGTCGCCAAGGCCGGGGCCGGCGTGGTGTACGGCGACGCCAGCGACGTGATCCTGGTGGTGGAAGACGAAGCCGCGGTGCGCACGCTCTCGGTCGCCATGCTGGCCGAACTGGGTTACCGGGTGCTCGAGGCCGACGGCGCGGCCACGGCCCTGCGCCTGCTCGACAGCCATCCGGAGATTGCGCTGCTGTTCACCGACGTGGTCATGCCCGACATGAACGGCAGGGAACTGGCCGACCAGGCGCTGCGCAGGCGCCCGGACCTGCAGGTGCTGTTCACCACCGGCTACACGCGCAATGCGGTGGTGCACAAGGGCGTACTGGAACCCGGGGTGCAGCTGATCGGCAAGCCGTTTACGCTCGAGGATCTGGCGGCGCGGGTGCGGGCGCTGCTCGACCGGCGCGCTACCAGCTGAGCTTGCCTGTCAGCATCTGCCAGTACATGACCCAGTCGGCGCGAAACGACCACCAGGGCTGGGAGAACGAGGCCGGCCTGTTCTTCTCGTAGAAGAAGTGGCCGATCCAGGCCCCGCCATAGCCGCTGACCACGGCGAACAGCAGCCACCAGGCGTTCAGGCTGTCGATGTACTGGGCGATCGCGGCGATCGCCGACGAGGTGCCGATGAAGTGGGCGCGGCGGCAGCGCCGGTCGGCGTGCTGGGTCAAGTAGTAGGGATAGAACTCCGCGAAGCTGGCGAAACGGGCCGTCATGGGGTCTCCTGGATCCGTTGGAACGGGATCGATGCGGCGAAGCCCGCCAATGCATCGAGCACCGCGTCGGGCGCCTCGGCCATCATCTGGTGGCCGGCGTCCACGTTGACGATTTTGCCATGCTTGATCGCGCCGGTCAGCAGTTTCGTCGAACGGGGCGGCGTCATCACATCCTTTTTGCCGAATACGAACAGGGTAGGGCAGCGAAGCGCATCGGCCGCGGCCTCGCCGTTCGCGTAGCTGTTGCATGCGGCGAAGTCGGTGTAGAACAGCTGCTGCGGATTGCGCGCCGACATCCGCTGCATCAGGCGGCGCGCGCCGCCCATCACCGAAAAGCCCGGACCCGGGCAGGACGGCTTGTGCGCGATCGACGAGTGCGACCAGATGTTGACCATGTCGATGGCCGAGCCTTCATCAAGGCGGGCAGTCTCGAGCAGGGAGTCGGCCACCTTCATCGGGTAGGTGGTGCCGAGCAGGGCCAGGCCGGCCACCGTGCCCGGTGCGCGCCGGCTGGCTTCCAGCGCGACCAGCGAGCCCATGCTGTGCCCGGCCAGCAGTGCACGCTCGACCCCGGCTGCCGCCAGGACGGCCAGGAGCCAGTCGGCCATCGCTTCCACGCTGCCCAAGGCCGGGCCGCTGCTGCGGCCGTGGCCCGGCAGGTCGACCGCCAGCACCGCGTAGCCGTGGTGCGCCAGGTAGCGGCTCTGCAGCGCCCACACCGAATGGTCGTTCTGGGCGCCGTGGATCAGCACGATGCATGGGAGCGCCGGGTCGAAGGTTTTGCCGCCTGTGTAGACATAGGCGCTCTCGCCGTTGATGTGCAACTGCATCTCAGGCTCCCTTCTGGGCGAGTTTCAGCGCCCGCTTCAGGTCGTCGATCAGGTCGTCCGGGTCTTCCAGGCCGACCGACAGGCGCATCGTCCCTTCGGTGATGCCGGAGGCAGCGAGCTGGTCGGCCGGCACACGGAAGTGGGTGGTCGAGGCCGGGTGGATCACCAGGGATTTCGCGTCGCCCACGTTGGCCAGGTGCGAGAACACCTGCAGGCCGTCGGCAAAGCGGCGTCCGGCCGCACGGTCGCCCTTCAAGGTGAAGGTGAACACGGCGCCGCAGCCTTTCGGCAGCAGGCGCTTCGCGAGCGCGTGATCGGGGTGCGATTCCAGTTCCGGGTAGGACACCGATTCCACCGCCGGATGCGACAGCAGGAATTCCACCACGCGCCGCGTATTGGCGACGTGGCGATCCATGCGCAGGCCCAGGGTCTCGATGCCTTGCAGGATGGCGAAGGCGTTGTGCGGGCTCATGGCCGCGCCGAAGTCGCGCAGGCCTTCGCGCCGCGCGCGCAGGGCGAAGGGCGCGACCGTCGATTCTTCCGCGAACACCATGCCGTGGAAGCCCTCGTAGGGCTCGCACAGCTCGGGGAAACGCCCGCTGCGGCCATGGGCCGCGTCCCAGTCGAAGGTCCCGCCGTCGACCAGCAGGCCGCCGATGGCGGTGCCGTGGCCGCACAGGAACTTGGTGGCGGAATGGAACAGCAGGTCGGCGCCCAGCTCGAACGGACGCTCTAGATACGGCGTGGTGAAGGTCGCGTCCACCATCAGGGGCAGGTCGTGCTCGTGCGCGATGCCGGCCACTGCCGGGATGTCGAGCACGTCCAGGCCCGGGTTGCCGAGGGTCTCGCCGAACAGCACTTTGGTGTTGGGGCGGATCGCGGCGCGCCAGGCGTCGAGGTCGCGCGGGTCCACGAAGGTGGTGTCGATGCCGAAGCGGCGCAGGGTGTAATGCAGCAGGTTGTGCGAGCCGCCGTACAGGGCGGTCGAGGCCACGATGTGCGAACCCGCGCCGGCGATGGTCGCCAGACCCAGGTGCATCGCGGCCTGGCCGCTGGCGGTAGCGATGCCGGCCACGCCGCCTTCGAGGGCGGCGATGCGCTCTTCCAGCACCGCATTGGTCGGGTTCGAAATGCGCGAGTAGACGTGGCCGGCGCGCTCCATGTTGAACAGGGACGCCGCATGCTCCGAATCGCGGAACGCGAACGAGGACGTGAAATGGATCGGCGTGGCGCGCGCGCCGGTGGCCGGGTCCGGCGCACTGCCGGCATGCAGGGCCAGCGTATCGAAACCGGGATACTGGGGACCGCTCATCGTTCTAACTCTTCCAGGTAAGGAGATGGCGGGCATCCTAGCATTGATTTATGCTTGCGCAACATTGCTCTTCCCTAAATTGGTGCAGCGCTGGATTTTTTGGCGGGCATCGGCTACAGTCAAGTTATGAGTTATACAAATATTGCTGCAATTACAAACCAACCGGACGGGGTGGCTACCATGAAAGTCTCCGAGATCCTGCAGGTCAAAGGCGAAATCCTCTACACCGTCACTCCCGACATGCCGCTGGTGCAGGCGGCCGCGACGATGGCGGAAAAGGACATCGGCTCGCTGGTCGTCATGGAGTATGGCGACCTGGTCGGTATGCTGACCTTCCGCGAAGTGATCAAGGAACTGCATGCGCAGGGCGGGGCGCTCGGCAACGGCACCGTGCGCAAGGTGATGGACGACAGCCCGATCACCGTCACGCCGGATACCGAAGTCAACGAAGTGCGCCGCATCATGCTGGAAAAGCACGCGCGCTACCTGCCGGTGATGAATGCCCGCACCCTGCTGGGCGTGATCTCGTTCTACGACGTGGCCAAGGCGGTGCTGGAAGCGCAGAGCTTCGAGAACCGCATGCTCAAGGCCTACATTCGCGACTGGCCGGCCGAGCAGGCCACCGAGGATTGATTCCCGGGTTTGGCCGGCATCGCCGGCCAAACCATGCGGAGATCAAGCCGCCGCGGTCAAGGCCTGCTTGCCCAGCCACTCCTGCAGCGCTTCCGGCGACAGCGGCCGCGAGTACAGGAAGCCCTGCGCCAGCGGGCAGCCCAGCGTGCGCAGGATGTGCGCCTGGCGTTCGTCCTCGACCCCTTCCGCGATGACCGACAGGCCCAGGTTGCGGCCCAGCTGGATCACCATTTCCGCAATGCTGCTGCCGCGCGCCGAGCCCGTGATCTCGGTCACAAAAGTGCGGTCGATCTTCAAACGGTCGACCTGCAGGCGCTGCAGGTGCGACAGCGAGGAAAAGCCGGTGCCGAAATCGTCGATCGCGATCGACACGCCGGTGCGCTTGACCTGGGCCAGCTTTTCGACGAGCAGCGCCGGCTCTTCCATGGCCATCGATTCGGTGATTTCCAGCTCCACGAATTCGGGCGGCGCCTTCGTCACATCCAGCGCGCGGCGCAGCATGTCCACGAATTGCGGGTGGCGGAACTGCACCTGCGAGACGTTCACCGACATCGTGAAGTCCAGGTGCCCGCTGGCGCGCAGGCGCACCAGCTCGAGCAAGGCCTGGCGCAGAACCCACTCGCCGATGTCGACGATCAGGCCCGAGTACTCGGCGATCGGGATGAAGCGGTCCGGCCCCACCAGGCGCCCGTCCTCGGTGCGCCAGCGCAGCAGCGCCTCGGCGCCGAAGGGCCGGTTGCTGCCCAGGTCGACCTGCGGCTGGTAGGCCAGGAACAGTTCGCCGCGCTGGAAACCGCTGCGCAGCGCGTGCATCATGCGCACGCGTTCGCGGATCTCCACGCCCATGCTTCGAGAAAAGTAGAAGTGTCCGGCGCGCTGCTGCGACTTGGCGCGCTTGAGCGCGATGTCGGCATCCTTCAGCGCATCGGCGCCGCTGCCGTCGTGCTCGGCGAGCCGCACCAGGCCGAGCGTGGCGGAAACCTGCACGTCCTGGCCGTCGATGTGGAAGGGGACGCGGAACAGCGCCTGGATCGCACCCGGCTGCACCGCGCCGGCCTCGCCCAGCACACAGAAGATGTCGCCGCCGATCCGTGCGATCTCCAGGCGCGGGTCGAGCCGGGACTTCAGGCGCTTGCCGACCGCCACCAGCAGCAGGTCGCCGAAATGGTGGCCCAGCGCGTCGTTGGTCTCCGCGAAGTGGTCGAGGTCGACGAGGGCGAGCGTCGCCGTGCCGCGCTCGGGCCCGGCTAGCAGGGCGTCGATCAGCTCGACCAGGCGGGTGCGGTTCGGCAGGCCGGTGAGCTGGTCGCGGAACGCCGCCTGGTTCAGGTGCGTGACCAGTTCGACGTTATCGAGGCCGACCGCCACCACGCTGGCGAACACCTCGAGCAGGCGGCGCTCCAGGTCGCCGAGCTGGCGTTCGAAGGGAATGCAGGCGGCGAAATCGCGGCCGGCCTTGCCGGGGAAGTGGAGCGACAGCCAGCCGTCCGCCTCGAGGCCGCTGCGCGCGCCCAGGGTGCGGCCGGCCACCTCGGCAAGTACGGGGTAGCGCTGCGGGCTCAGTTCGCGGCCCTCGAGCCGCGCATGGTCGCCGGCCGCGGCCACCACGTGCAGGATGTCGGGGCGGCCCTGGCCGCTCTCGCGCACGCACAGCACGCCGTCGGGCGCCTGGCCGAGCAGGCCGGCGGCCTGGTGCAGCACGCTTTGGGCCACGTCAAGCACGCCGTGCAGGGACATCAGGGAGGCGCCGGCCGAGACGATCCGTTCCAGGCCCGCGCGGCTGGCGTCGAGTGCGCGCAGTTGCTGGTAGGAGCGCACCGCGGCCGCCACCGCCGTGTACAGCTTGGTGCGGGTGAGTTCGGACTTGGTACGGTAATCGTTGATGTCGTAGCCGCGGATGGCCTCGATTTCGGGGGCATAGCCCGGCTGGCCGGTGCGCAGGATGATGCGCACTTCGATCATGCCGAGCTCCTCGCGGATCTGGCGCACCAGCTGCAGGCCGGCGTCGGGACGCTCCATCACCACGTCGAGCAGGACGACGGCGATGTCGGGCTGCCGTTCGAGGATGGCGCGCGCCTCGCGCGCCGAATACGCGTGCAGGAACTCGAGCGGGCGGCCCTGCATTTCGACGTTCTTCAAGGCGAAGGTAGTGGTCGAGTGCACGTCGGCGTCGTCGTCCACGACCAGGATGCGCCAGGTGGCGTTCGCTAGCGCGGGCGTGGACAGGTCGGCCTCGTCGGCGAAGACCAGGTCGTCTCGGTCGCCGCTCGCTTGCGTCAAGGTGCCCATGGGCGGCATAGGGGCAGACATGCTACATCTCCAGTTGGCTGGTCTTTTTGATGTGCTCAGTATATATGCAATTGCCAATATGGAAGCCTTGGAAGGGCCCTACGCAGTAAATATGTATCCATAAGGCAACTATCTTCGCACCTAAGGAAGAGGACGGCGACACAAATCGGACTCCGGGGGGCTTCTGACTTGGCGCCGCCATGCTGGTAGAATGACAAACCCACCATTTTGAAAACAGACCCACCATGTCCGGCAACTCCTTCGGCAAGCTGTTCTCCGTAACCACTTTTGGCGAGTCGCACGGCCCGGCCATCGGCTGCGTCATCGACGGCTGCCCGCCCGGCATGGTGCTTTCCGAAGCCGACATCCAGCCTGAGCTCGACCGCCGCAAGCCCGGCACCTCGCGCCACGTGACCCAGCGCCAGGAAGCCGACCGGGTGCAGATCCTGTCGGGCGTGTACCAGGGCGTGACGACCGGCACGCCGATCGCCCTCCTGATTCCCAACGAAGACCAGCGCAGCAAGGACTACGGCAACATCACCGAGACTTTCCGTCCGGGCCATGCGGACTACACCTACTGGCACAAGTACGGCGTGCGCGACCCGCGCGGCGGCGGCCGCTCGTCGGCGCGCCTCACGGCGCCGATCGTCGGCGCCGGCGCGGTGGCCAGGAAATGGCTGCGCGAGCGGCACGGCACCGAATTCTTCGGCTGCATGACCCAGCTGGGCGACATCGCCGTGCCGTTCCAGTCGTTCGAACACGTGCATGCGAATCCCTTCTTCGCCGCGACCGCGGACGCCGATCTCCTGGCGCGCATGGAAGCGGCGATGGACGAGCTGCGCCGCGCCGGCGACTCGATCGGCGCGCGCATCGACGTGGTGGCGCGCGGCGTGCCGGTCGGCTGGGGCCAGCCGATCTACGACAAGCTCGACGCCGACATCGCCTACGCGATGATGGGGATTAACGCGGTCAAGGGCGTGGAGATCGGCGCCGGCTTCGCGTCGGTGGCGCAGAAGGGTTCGGAGCATGGCGACGAACTCACGCCCGCGGGTTTTGTGGGCAACAATGCGGGCGGGGTGCTGGGCGGAATCTCGACCGGCCAGGACATCACGGTCTCGATCGCGATCAAGCCGACCTCGTCGATCCGCACGCCGCGCCGCTCGATCGACAAGGACGGCAATCCGGTCATGGTCGAGACCTTCGGGCGCCACGACCCCTGTGTGGGCATCCGCGCGACGCCGATCGCCGAGGCCATGCTGGCGCTGGTGCTGATCGACCATGCGCTGATGCACCGGGCGCAGTGCGGGGATGTGAAAGTAGGAACGCCGAAACTCGGCTAAAAGCTGGTGACGGGCGCCGACGGCGTCCGCGGCGCGGCGCTTATACCCGCGTCGCCACCGCCTCGACCTGATGGCGCCGCTCCACCGTGCGCACCACCAGCCCGCGCAGGTCGTTCAGCAGCGAGAACTCGGTCTGGCTCAGCACCACCTGCGGGAAGCTGTCGTCCCATTCGCCGTAGATGAAGCCGGCCGGCTGCCCGTGGGCGCACAGCGGGATCACGACGAAGCAGCGCGCCTCGCTCAGCGTGCCTTTCCACCAGCCCGGCAGCTTGGCGGCGAACTTGGGGTCCTGGGCATTCTCGATGAAGATCACGCGGTCGCTTCCCAGCGCCGCATGGAACACGTTCGGCTCGTAGGCGTCGTCGAACACCAGGTTGGCTAGCTGTGCCTTGCTGCCTTCGCCCAGGCCGAGGCGGGCGCAATAGCGGCCCTCGCGGCGGTTGCGCAAGAAGGCGAACGAGCGGGTGAAGGACAGGCCCTTGTGGATGGTCTCCAGCGCCATCGACATCATCTGGCCCGGCGTCGCGCCGCTGCCTGCGTCGCGCATGTCGGCCACGCCGCTCATCAATACCTTGTTGCCGGCCATGCGCTTGCGGGTCGCGGCCACCAGCTTGGCGCGCTTCTCGGCCGGCTTGGCCAGCGGGGCGATGCTCAGGTCCGAGGCGGCGGTCGTGCGCGCCTTGTCGATCGCGCCCAGCAGCCCGGTCGCTTCCACGCCCAGCATCGGGGCGAAGCTCTCGGCCAGGGCCGCCACGCGGCTCGCCGCCGCGTCGTCGTCGTGCCACAGGGCCTCGGCGGCCTGGGTCGACATGGTGCCGAGCGCCGCCAGCCAGTCGTCATGGCCGAACTCCGCACCGCGCTCGCCCGGTTCGACGCGGCGCATGCCGGCGACGAGGTTGCGCGGCAGGCCCCAGTGCTCGGCGGTGGCGCGGCCGATCTCTTCCAGCGACAGGCCGAGCACGGATTCGGCCGCCAGCTCCTCGCGTCCGGCGCCGCCCGCTTCGCGCAGCTGGGTCCAGCGTTCCGGCATGTAGAAGGTGACCATCATGCGGCCCAGCGAATGCAGGATCGAGCACACCACCGCTTCCTCGGGGTCGCGCGAGACCGCGCTGGCCGCCACCTGCTGGGCCACCATGCCGGCCAGCACCGCCTTTTCCATCTCGATGTGGGCGGTCTCGGTGTCCGGCGTCGACTTGGCCAGCTCCTCGATCAGTTTCAGGCCCAGCGCCAGGTGGCCGATGGCCTCGGTGCCGAGCACCAGCACGGCTTTCGAGACCGTGTTGATGCGCTGGCCGAAGGCCGAGTACATGCCGCTGTTGGCCAGGCGCAGCACCTTCTGGGTCAGGACCGGGTCCGACAGCACCGTCTGGCTCATCGAGAACTCGCGCTCGTCCTCGCCGCGCATGGAGGCGAGGATGGCGTTGATGGCCTTGGTGAAGCCCGGCATGTCGCCCTGCCTGCGGATGCGTTCCCACAGCAGGGACAGGGTGGCTTCGGCCCGGGGCGAGCGCGGGGTGTCGGAAAGAAGGGTCATGGCTGGATCGCCCGGAAGTCGTGCGGCAGTAATTCGGTGTAAAGATTTTCCTTCAGCGCGGTCAGGGCCACGTGGGCCGGCATCGGCTTGCCGGTCAGGTAGCCCTGCACGTACTGGCAGCCCAGGCCGTCCAGCCAGGCCAGCTGCGCTTCGGTCTCGACCCCTTCGGCCACCACCGACAGGTCGAGGTGCTTGGCCAGGTCGAGCACCGCGTTGCAGATCGCGGCGTCCTTCTCGGCGCCCGGCAGGTCCTTCACGAAGGCGCGGTCGACCTTCAGCACCGAGATCGGGAAGCGCTTCAGGTAGGCCAGGCTCGAATAGCCGGTGCCGAAGTCGTCGATGGCGATGCGGGCGCCGCGTTCGGCCATCTTGACCAGCACCGATTCGGCGTGGACCGGGTCGACCATCAGCGTGCCTTCGGTGATCTCGAGCACCAGCTTGCTGCCCGGCGTGCCGGACAGGGCCAGCGCATCGTCCAGCACGGTGAGGAACTTGTCGCTCCTGAACTGCCGCGGGCTGATATTCACCGAGATGTAGAGCTCGCGGCCGGCCGCTTCCTCGAACTGGCGGATCTGCATGCAGGCCGCCTTCAGCGCCCAGGCGCCGAGCAGGTTGATCAGGCCGTTGGTCTCGGCGATCGGGATGAAGCGACCCGGGGGCACCATGCCGAGGGTCGGGTGCTTCCAGCGCATCAGGGTCTCGAAGCCTTCGATGGTGCGGTTGCGGGTATCGACGATCGGCTGGTAGTAGAGCTGGAACTCGCCCTCGCGCACCGCGTTGAACATGGCGGCCTCGAGCGAGATGTCGTGCTCGGGCGGGCCCTGGTCGCGCGGGCTGTAGGTGACGGCGCGCGCCTTGCCGGTCTCCTTGGCGCGCGACATGGCGGTGTCGGCCAGGGTCACGAGCTGCACCTCGTCTTCGGCGTGCTCCGGATACACCGAGACGCCGATCGAGCCGGCCAGGTAGATGGTGTGGCCGTCGATCTCGAAGGGCGACTGCAGCGCTGCCATCAGGCGCCCCGTGACCAGCTTGATCTGCGCCTCGTTGCTCGACCCCGGCAGCACCGCGACGAATTCGTCGCCGCCGACCCGCGCCAGGGTGTCGCTGTCGCGCAGCGTGCGGCGCAGGCGTCCGGCGGCCATGCGCAGCACCGCGTCGCCGACCGCGTGCCCAAGGCCGTCGTTGACCTTCTTGAAGCCGTCCAGGCCGATGGTGGCGACCGCGAAGCCCTGGCCGGAGCGGCGCGCATTGGCGATCACCATGCGGATACGGTCCGACAGCAGCACCCGGTTCGGCAGCTCGGTGAGCGAATCGTGGGTCGCCATGTGGCGCAGGCGTTCTTCGGTGGCGTGCTGGGCCGACATGTCGCGGCCGACCACGAGCAGCGGGGCATCGTCGCCGGAGGTGATCAATGCGATGCGCAGTTCGAACCAGATGTCGCGCTCGTTGCAGCGAAAGCGCGCCTCGACCAGCGCCGGATCGCCGCTGGCGGCGGCATGGGCGAGGGCATTCTTCAGCGCCTGCTGGTCGACGTCATGGACCAGCGAGACCAGGGGCCGGCCGCCCGTTTCCACGCCGGTCAGGGTCAGCGCCCGGCGACTGGCGGCGCGCACCTGGCCGCCGAGGGTCACGCGCAGCACGATGTCGCCGGCCGCTTCGAGCAGGCTGTCAAGCAGCGACGGCGGCTGCTTGCGCGGCTCGAATTTTGCGGCGGTGGAACTGGTGTGCATTCTTGAATGTCTGCCTTGTTGTTGCTCGCACGCTGACCTGCCACGTGTAATCATGCAAGTCTACCAAACCCAGTGTGACTGTAGCATCGAAAGATTCCGAAAGGCATTAAAAATCACAAGTGCCGGTCTGGTTTTGTTCGTGCTTGCGCTGCCGCAGCGGCTTGCCTTCGCAAGCCCTTTACGTTAGCGTTATTGCTGTTGAAGCAGGTTATACATACTACTATTTTCGCCGATTATTGCTCTGCAGCAAATTACTCGATGATTATTGCTTGTGAGTTGATGCTGAGTTGCAACACTTGGTCGCGGCCCAGTTCTCTTAACGGAAGAAAGAGCGAAAAAATGAAGCCCTTCGACCGTTCCTTCGATACCCATGAGGTGCTGAACCAGGCCACACCCTTCGCGGACGTCAACCTGTTTCGCTGCGACCCGGCCCTGCGCGAGGCGGTCGAACGCGAGGGAGCGGGCTGGGCCGGCGCGGCGCTGGACAGCCTGGGGGCCGAGCTCGGCCGCGCCGAGATCCTCGACCTGGCGCGCCTGGCCAATGCCCACGGGCCGCGCCTGGTGAGCCATGACCGCATGGGCAACCGGATCGACGAAATCGAGTTCCATCCGGCCTGGCATCGCTTGATGTCGCTGCTGATCGGGGCCGGCGCCCATTCCGCACCCTGGCTCGACCCGCGCCCGGGCGCCCAAGTGGCGCGCGCCGCCCAGTATCTGCTGTTCGGTCAGGTGGAGAACGGCGCCCAGTGCCCGGTGACGATGACCTTCGCCTCGGTGCCGGCGCTGCGCCGCGTGCCGGCCCTGGCGGCCACCTGGCTGCCGAAGATCCTGTCGAACGACTACGACCCGCGCTCGCTGCCGGTCGCGCACAAGCGCGGCGCGCTGGTGGGCATGGGCATGACCGAGAAGCAGGGCGGCAGCGACGTGCGCGCCAACACCACGCGTGCCGAGCCGATCCTGCCGGGCGAGGCGAGCGCGCGCTTCGGCGCCGAAGGCGAGGGCGCCTGGCGCATCGTCGGCCACAAATGGTTCTTCTCGGTGCCGCAGTCCGACGCCCACCTGATCCTGGCGCAGACCGATGAGGCGGGAAGCGCGGCCGGAATGCCGGACCACCTGAGCTGCTTCTTCGTGCCGCGCTACCTGCCGGACGGTAGCCGCAACCCGATCCGCGTGCAGCGCCTGAAGGACAAGCTGGGCAACCGTTCGAACGCTTCCTCGGAAGTGGAATTCCAGGGCGCGGTCGGGTGGATGGTCGGCGCGCCGGGGCGCGGCATCCCCACCATCCTCGAGATGGGCGGCTATACCCGGCTCGATTGCGTGCTCGGCAGCGCCGGCATCATGCGCGCGGCGCTGTGCCATGCGCTGCACCACGCGCGCGGGCGCAGGGTCTTCGGGCGCGTCCTCAGCGAGCAGCCCCTGATGCAGAACGTGCTGGCCGACCTGGCGCTCGAATCCGAAGCCGCCACCGCCTTTGCCCTGCGCCTGGCGCGCTGCTTCGACCAGGCCGACGATCCGGCGCAAGCCCTGCTCGGGCGCATCCTGACCCCGGCCGGCAAGTACTGGATCTGCAAGCGCGGCCCGGCTTTCGGCGCCGAGGCGATGGAGGTCATGGGCGGCAACGGCTACGTCGAGGACGGTCCCCTGGCGCGCATTTACCGCGAACTTCCGGTCAACTCGATCTGGGAAGGCTCGGGCAACGTGATGTGCCTCGACGTGCTGCGCGCGCTCGGCAAGTCGCTGCCGGAGGCGCGCGCGGCGCTGGCCGCCGAGCTGGAGCCGGCGCAGGGCCTGGACGGGCGCTTCGATGCCTATGCCGCCCGCCTGCTCGACGAGCTGCCGGCCCAGGCCGCGATCGAATCCGGCGCGCGGCGCCTGGCCGAGCGGCTGGTGCTGGCGGTGCAGGGCGCGCTGCTGCTGCGCTATGCGCCGGGCTACGTGGCGGATGCCTTCGTGGCCTCGCGCATCGCTTCCGAGCCGGGCGGCGCCTTCGGGCGGCTGCCGGCATCCAGCGACTACGGCGCGATCCTGGCGCGGGCGCTGGCGACGGGGTAAACAGGGCGAGAAAACGCAGCGCCGTACGGTTTCTTGTCGAAATGTGCAGAAAAAAGGGACAAACAGGCGCGTGGCTGGGATAATGCCGGTCCAAGAGCCTCACCCCAACACGTTCGATATCGACCATGAAACAAGATCCGCGCTTTCCCAACCTCTTCATCCTGAACCACCCGCTCATCCAGCACAAGCTGTCGCACATGCGCGAGCACGATACGTCCACGCGCACCTTCCGCGAACTGCTGCGCGAGCTCACGCTCTTGATGGGGTACGAGATCACGCGCGACCTGCCGCTGACCACCCGTACCGTGCAGACCCCGCTGGTGACGATCGAGGCGCCGGTCATCGCCGGCAAGAAGCTGGCGATCGTGCCGATCCTGCGCGCCGGCATCGGCATGAGCGACGGCCTGCTGGAACTGGTGCCCTCGGCGCGCGTCGGCCACATCGGCGTGTTCCGCGATCCGGACACCCACGAGCCGGTCGAGTACCTGGTGCGCCTGCCGGACACCAACGAGCGTACCTTCATCCTGTGCGACCCTATGATCGCGACCGGCAATTCGGCGGTCCATGCCGTCGATGTGCTCAAGAAGCGCGGCGTGCCGAGCGAGCAGATCCTGTTCCTGGCCCTGGTGGCCGCACCGGAAGGGATCGAGGTGTTCCAGAAGTCGCACCCGGACGTGAAGGTCTACGTCGCCTCGCTCGATTCGCACCTGAACGAGGACGCCTACATCGTGCCGGGCCTGGGCGATGCCGGCGACCGTATCTTCGGCACCAAGTAAGCACGGCACCGGGAGGAGAGCGGGCATGCACGCGGCGGACCAGCAGTTCTTCTCGCGCCTGGCGACGGCGAACGCCGGCTTTGCCAGCCGGCTGCCCGCAACCCTCGAGCGCATCCGGCTGCTGGGCGCCGGGCTCGATCCCGCGCAACCGGCGGCGGCGGCCGCCGAACTGCAGGCCATGCTGCATACCATGGCCGGCTCCGCCGTCACCTTCGGCTACCGCGGCCTCGGCCAGCATGCGCGCCTGCTGGAGCAGCGCCTGCGCGTGCTGACCGCCTTCGAAGCCGTCGCCGCCAGCGACTGGGCCGCCTGGGTCGGCGAACTGCTGCAGTTCGTGGACGCGGCGCGGCGCGACCCGCGCGGCCTGGCCTGATCCCTTCGCGCCCTGCGCGCTCGCGCCGGCGCTAGCCGGTTTGCAGCTTCGTCGCAATGCCTAATCGCAATGAATCATCGCAGAATCGTTTGATGCCGCGCAAATTTGCGGCCACTCGATGGCCTATATTTTCCCTACTGCCGAATCAAAAACAGGCCCATAAAAGTTGAAAATGAGAATTTTTATGGGAATTGTTGCGGATATCCGCTTTTTTACAGCGCAAAATGGGTGTTCCGCCGTTTTTATTCGGTATAATGCGGGATCGTTGGGTTGTAGGTAGTAGTGCAGTCTGTCTGTCATTCCTTTCTTGCTTCTTCAAACGATCTTAAACGGGCGCAAGCCCAACTTAACTGAAATAGGAAATTGTAATGGCAACTGGCATCGTTAAATGGTTCAATGATTCGAAGGGTTTCGGCTTCATCACCCCTGATGAAGGCGGCGAAGATCTGTTCGCACACTTCTCGGCAATCCAGAGCACCGGCTTCAAATCGCTGCAAGAGAACCAGCGCGTTTCGTTCGACGTGACCACTGGCCCGAAGGGCAAGCAGGCCGCGAACATCCAGCCGCTGTAATCGCTCTCCAGCGATAGCAAAGAATCCCCGGATCACCGGGGATTTTTTTTGCCTGTTCAGCTCAGGGCGCTACCCGTAGCGCATGATTGGCCCTCATATCCGCCAATACTCCGGCTGAGAATAGCTGCGACGCAAGAAGTCGACGAAAGCACGTATACGTAAAGGCAAGTGCTGCCGCTGAGCAAATACCGCATAAATGTCATTGCCCGGTGCGGCGAATTCGTCCAGCACGGTGCACAGTTCGCCCGCCGCGATCTGCGCGCCCACTTCCCACATCGAACGCCAGGCCAGTCCCTTGCCCGCCAGGGCCCAGGCGTGCAGGACCGCGCCGTCGTTGCACTCCATGTTGCCGCCCACCTTGAGGGTGACCGGCTTTCCCTTGTCGAGGAAGGTCCAGCCGCGCTGGCTGCCTTCGCTGCTGATCGCCAGGCAGTTGTGTTTCGCCAGGTCGGCCAGCACCCGCGGGCGCCCGTGGCGCTTCAGGTAGGCGGGGGCACCAACCACCACGCGGTGGTTGTCGGCCAGCTTGGTGCCGACCAGGTTCGAGTCGGTCAGGCTGGCAATGCGGATCGCCACGTCGACGCCTTCGCCAACCACGTCGACCAGGCGGTCGGTGAGGTTGAGGTTGACGGTCAGCTCGCGGTGCTCGGCCAGGAAGGAGGGCAGCAGGGTCGCCACGTGCTGGCGCCCGAACCCGGCCGGCGCCGACACCAGCAAATGCCCGGTGGCGCGGGCGCTGCGTTCGGCGGCGGCGGATTCGGCTTCCTCGAGTTCGACGAGGATGCGTTGGCAGTCCTCCAGGAAGGCCGCGCCCTCGTCGGTGAGCGCCAGGCGGCGCGTGGTGCGCTGCAGGAGCTTGACGCCGAGGCGCGCCTCGAGCGCATCGAGGCGCCGCCCGATCATGGCCGGCGCGATGCCTTCGGCGCGCGCCGCCGCCGACAGGCTGCCGCGGGCGACCACTTCCACGAAGGTGGAGATCTGCCTGAACTTGTCCATCTTCCTCCCGATTTGATACAAAAACGCACAGATGTAGTGAGAAAATGTATCGTTTAGCTATCTGTAAGTGAATATACTTGATGCTATGACAAACGCCAAGACGCCCTGCATGGGGTGCAGGCGCGCACCCGTTTCCCACTTACAGGAGTTGAGCAATGACGATCGCCACCCCCGCCGGCATGCAGATTACCGCCGAGATCAAGCCTGGTTACGAACAGATCCTGACGATTGAGGCCCTCGAGCTGGTCGCGACGCTCTCGCGCGCCTTCGAGCCGCGCCGCCAGCAGTTGCTGGCCGCGCGCGCCGAACGCGCCCGCCGCCTCGACGCGGGCGAACGTCCCGACTTCCTGCCCGACACCGCGCACATCCGCGAAGGCGACTGGAAGATCGCGCCGATCCCGCCGGCCCTCGCATGCCGCCGCGTGGAGATCACCGGCCCGGTCGAGCGCAAGATGGTCATCAACGCGCTCAATTCCGGCGCGGACAGCTACATGACCGACTTCGAGGATTCGAACACGCCGAACTGGGACAACCAGATCACCGGGCAGCTGAACATGCGCGACGCCGTGCGCCGCACCATCTCGCTCGAGCAGAACGGCAAGACCTACCAGCTCAACGACAAGGTGGCCACCCTGGTGGTGCGCCCGCGCGGCTGGCACCTGGACGAGAAGCACGTGCTGGTCGACGGCAAGCGGGTCTCGGGCGGCATCTTCGACTTTGCCCTGTTCATGTTCCATAACGCGAAGGAACAGCTGGCGCGCGGCGCCGGCCCGTACTTCTACCTGCCGAAGATGGAATCGCACCATGAGGCACGGCTGTGGAACGACATCTTCATCATGACCCAGGAAGCGCTCGGCCTGCCACGCGGCACCATCAAGGCGACCGTGCTGATCGAGACCATCCTGGCGGCCTTCGAGATGGACGAGATCCTGTACGAGCTGCGCGAGCACAGCGCCGGCCTGAACGCCGGCCGCTGGGACTACATCTTCTCGTGCATCAAGAAGTTCAAGCTGGACAAGGACTTCTGCCTGGCCGACCGCGCCAAGGTGACGATGACGGCCCCCTTCATGCGCGCCTATGCGCTGCTGCTCCTGAAGACTTGCCACAAGCGCGGTGCGCCGGCGATCGGCGGCATGTCGGCGCTGATCCCGATCAAGAACGACCCGGCGAAGAACGAGGTCGCCATGGGCGGCGTGCGCAGCGACAAGGCGCGCGATGCGACCGACGGCTACGACGGCGGCTGGGTGGCCCACCCGGGCCTGGTGGACCTGGCGATGACCGAGTTCGTGAAGGTGCTGGGCGACAAGCCCAACCAGATCGAGAAGCAGCGTCCCGACGTCAAGGTGACGGCGGCCGAACTGCTCGACTTCAAACCGGAAACGCCGATCACGGAAGAGGGCCTGCGCTACAACATCAACGTCGGCATCCACTATCTCGGCGCCTGGCTGGCCGGCAACGGCTGCGTGCCGATCCATAACCTGATGGAAGACGCCGCGACGGCCGAGATCAGCCGCTCGCAGGTGTGGCAGTGGATCCGGACGCCCAAGGGTGTGCTCGAGGATGGCCGCAAGGTGACCGCCGAGATGGTGCGCGCGATGATTCCGGAAGAGCTGGCCAAGGTGAAGGCGGTGGCGCCGAACGGCGACAACCCGAGCTATGCGCGCGCGGCCGAGATCTTCGAGCAGATGTCGACCTCGGACACGTTTGCCGAGTTCCTGACCCTGCCGCTGTACGAAGAAATCTGATGTCCGAGCGATGGCCGGCGCAGCCGGCCATCGTGATCGTTCAAAACACGTTCTTCCACTCGCGCAGCGCCGCGAAGGCCTCCACCGGCGCCGCGCCTTCCTTCAGCCTGCCGGCTCCCACCAGGCTTTTCACGATCCCCGGTTCCGTGTAGCGCAGGAAGGGATTGGTCCCGCGTTCCAGCCCGATGGTCGAAGGCACTGTCGGCAAGCGCGTCCCGCGCCGCTCGCTCGCGTCCTTCATGCGCAGGGCGAGTCCCTGGTTGTCCGGTTCGACCGCCTGCGCGAAGCGCAGGTTCGATACCGTGTATTCGTGCGCGCAATAGACCAGCGTATCGTCCGGCAGCGCGGCCAGCTTGGCGAGCGAGTCCGCCATCTGCGCCGGCGTCCCTTCGAACAGCCGGCCGCAGCCGCCGGCAAACAGGGTATCGCCGCAGAACAACCAGTGCGCACCTGGCGTGCGCCGCACATAGGCGATGTGGCCCAGCGTATGGCCCGGCACCTCGAGCACCTCGAGTTCCAGGTCGAGCCCCGGCACCTCCATGCGCTCGCCTTCGCCCAGCGCCTGGGTGATGCCCTCGATGCCGTCATTGCGTGGTCCGAACACCGGAACACTGCCTTGCGCCAACAGGGCGGGCACGCCACCGATATGGTCAGCATGGTGATGGGTGAGTAAAATGGCGGAAAGGGTAAGATGGTGTTCGGCCAGCGTCTCCTGGATGGGGCCGGCATCGCCCGGGTCGACCACTGCTGCATGGACGCCGTCATGGATCACCCACAGGTAATTGTCGTTAAAGGCGGGAACGGTAAGGACTGCAAGGTCCTGGCGTGCTTGACTCGTCATGGTAAATGTGGAGGCTGAAAGGGTGGCATGGACAGCGCGGCATCGGAAAAATCCATTATAGCGCTCGACCGCTGGCTGCAATCGCCGGCGGGCGCCTACGTGCGCGCCTTCGAGCAAGCCTGCCTCGACGAGCTCACGGTCGACATCTTCGGCTTCAACGCGCTGCAGATCGGCGTGCCCCAGCTCGACGCGCTGGCGGCCAGCCGCATGCCCAACAAGTGGCAGGCCGCGATCCGCACCTCGACCGCCGACGAACTCGCCTTTGCGGCCGGCGGCCAGCAGATCGCGGTGGCGCTCGACTTCGAAGAGCTGCCCTTCGCCTCGCACAGCATCGACCTGGTGGTGCTGCCGCACGTGCTCGAGTTTGCCGCCGAGCCGCACCAGGTGCTGCGCGAGGTCGAGCGCGTGCTGATCCCGGAAGGGCAGCTGATCATCTGCGGCTTCAACCCGGCCAGCCTGTGGGGCATGCGGCAGGGCGTGGGCAAGGTCACGCGTAACGGCTACCTGCCGGCCTCCGGCGAGTTCATCTCTATGCCGCGCCTGAAGGACTGGTTAAAATTGCTGAATCTCGGCGCCACGCGTAGTCACTTCGGCTGCTACGCGCCGCCGTGCCGGACAGCCCATTGGCTGAGCCGGTTCTCGATGATGGAGTCGGCCGGCCGGCGCTGGTGGCCCTACCTGGGCGCCGTGTACGTGGTCCACGCCATCAAGCGGGTCAAGGGCATGCACATCATCGGACCTGCATGGAACAAGAAAACGAGCAAGCGGCCGGCAGCAGTGCCGGCGGCGAATAGAGAATGAGCGAAGCAAACAACGATACCAAGGTCGAGATTTATACCGACGGCGCCTGCAAGGGCAATCCAGGCACCGGCGGCTGGGGAGCGCTGCTGGTCTCGGGCGGCCACGAAAAGGAAATCTTCGGCGGCGAGCCGAACACCACCAACAACCGCATGGAGCTGCGCGCCGTGATCGAGGCGCTCGGCGTCTTGACCCGCCCGTGCCAGGTCGTGCTGCACACCGACAGCCAGTACGTGCAGAAGGGGATTTCGGAATGGATCCACGGCTGGAAGGCGCGCGGCTGGAAGACCTCGACCAGGGAACCGGTGAAGAACGACGACCTGTGGAAGGCGCTCGACCTGGCGCAGCAGCAGCATGCGGTCGAATGGCGCTGGGTGCGCGGCCATAACGGCCATCCGGGCAACGAGCGCGCGGACGTGCTGGCCAACCGCGGCGCGGCCTCGGTGCGTCGCTAATTCGCGTCAGGCGCGCCATCGGGGCCTTCGGCCGGGGCCGCGTTTTGCTATACTGCAATCCGCTTCAACTCACACACCCCACGCCATGCGCCAGATTGTCCTCGATACCGAAACCACCGGCCTGAATCCCCGCACGGGTGACCGCATCATCGAGGTCGGCTGCGTCGAGATCCTCAACCGGAAGCTGACCGGCAATAATTTTCACCGTTATATCAACCCGGAGCGCGACTCGGACGAGGCCGCGCTGGCGGTGCACGGCCTGACCACCGAATTCCTGAGCGACAAGCCGAAGTTTGCCGAGATCGTCGAGGAACTGCGCGAATACGTACAGGGCGCCGAAGTCATCATCCACAACGCGCCCTTCGACCTGGGCTTCCTGAACCACGAGTTCCAGCGCCTCGGCCTGCCGCCGTTCACCTCGCACTGCAGCGGCGTGATCGATACCCTGGTGCAGGCCAAGGAACTCCATCCGGGCAAGCGCAACTCGCTGGACGCGCTGTGCGACCGCTACGAAATCTCGAACGCGCACCGCAAGCTGCACGGCGCATTGCTGGACTCGGAGCTGCTGGCGGACGTGTATCTGGCGATGACGCGCGGCCAGAACTCGCTGACCATGGATGTGGCGGTCGAAGCGAGCTCCGGCGGCGAACTGGGCGATGCGGGGCCGCTCGGCGAGATCATCGTGGTGGCAGCCAGTGCCGACGAACTCGCCGCGCACGAAGAAGTCCTGGCCGGCCTGGACAAGAATGTGAAGGGCAGCTGCCTCTGGCGGAATTATTCGCCCGCAGGGGTGACGGCCGAGTGATCCTGTGGCATAATACGCCTCGCTTCGGGAGGTTAGCTCAGGGGTAGAGCACTGCATTCACACTGCAGGGGTCGCAAGTTCGAAACTTGCACTTCCCACCAAGAATTTAGTCAAAAAAGACGTTGATTGCGATGGCAGTCAGCGTCTTTTTTGTTTTCACGGCTGTTCCGCCACGTAGGCCCTGAGGTCGGGCGTGATGGTCCAGGCGTACAGGGAATGGTCGCGGATCCGCACGATCTGCTCGGGCGGCCACTGTCCGCCCATGTGGAAGTCGTGCGACACCACGCGGCTGCCCGGGCGCAGCTGGCGCCATAGCTGCGGCATCAACTTCAGGTTCACCTCGAACAGCAAATACAGCATGACCACCGTGGCCGGACTGAAATCGGTTGCGAACAGGTCTGCCTGCTGGAAGCGTACCCGCCGCTCCACGCCGGCGCGGCGCGCATTCTCGCGCGCTTCGCGGATGCGCTCGGGATCCAGGTCGATGCCGACGCCGCGCGCGCCATGGCGCCGTGCTGCCTCGATCACGATGCGGCCGTCGCCACAGCCCAGGTCGTAGACGGTGTCGTCGCGGCCGACCCGGCCCAGCGCCAGCATGCGCCGCACCACATCCGGTGGCGTGGAAACATAGGGCACGACCGGCAGCCGCGCAGCCGCGGCGTGCGCGGGCAGCAGCAGTGCCGCCGCCAATGAGGCACCGGCCAGGGCGGCCGTTCCGTGCACCACGCGGCGACGCATCGGCGAAGCCGGCGCGCTTGCGGCCTGATCGGGTGGGGAGGGAAGCTGGTCGGGCACGCGGGAACTCCTGGGTGATCGATCGATCCCTCCAAGCTTACCCGATTCATGCACCGGCGGGCTCAAGCCTTGTGGATGTACGATGACTTCCCTCCAAACGGGAGCGACCAGCGCACCGTTGCTTGAGTTTGAGAGCGAGCTCTGCTATGTTCTTGTGATCAGTCATCGTACAACATTGCTGGGGACCTCATGAAATACCTGCTCGTGCTGCTGTTCTTGATCTGCGGTCCCGCAAGCGCCCTGGCTCAGGAGCGCGTCGACAGGTATGGCGTCTACGAGATCGTCCTGAAGGGGCAGGATGCCGGCAATCCCTTCGTCGACCTCGAGCTGAGCGCCACCTTCACCAAGGGCGCCGAGAGCTTCAGTCCGGAAGGCTTCTACGACGGCAAGGGCACCTACCGGATCCGCTTCATGCCGCCCAGCGTCGGCGCATGGACCTGGGTCACGCGCAGCAACCATCAGGACCTGGACGGAAAGCAGGGCAGTTTTCTTTCCGTCGAAAGCGCCAACAAGGGGCCGGTGCGGGTGGCCAAGGTCCACCACTTCGCCCATGCCGACGGCACGCCTTTCTACCCCTTCGGCACCACCATCTATGAATGGGCCTTCCAGCCGGAAGCGAAGAAGCTGCAAACCCTGGCCACCCTGCAGAAACACCCTTTCAACAAGGCGCGCATGCTGGCGGTGCCGCCCTACAAGCCGAACTACCTCAGCGGCCCGGGCAAGCTCACCGAGTTCCCGTTCGTGGGCAGTTCGCGCGCCGACTTCGACTTCTCGCGCTTCAACCCCGTGTACTTCCAGAACCTGGAGCGGGACGTGAAGCGGCTCTCGGATCTCGGCATCCAGGTCGACCTGATCCTGTTCCGGCCCTACGACAAGGGCCAGTGGGGCTTCGACACCACCAGCGACGCCGTCAACCAGCGCTTCGTGCGCTACATGGTGGCGCGCTTCGCGGCCTTCCAGAACATCTGGTGGAGCCTGGCCAACGAGAACAGCTACATCAAGCACCTGAGCGACGAGGACTTCGACCGCTACTTCCAGATCGTCCAGAAATACGACCCCTACGGCCATCTGCGTTCGATCCACAATGCCGACCGCATCTACGACTACAACAAGCCCTGGGTCACGCACGTGAGCCTGCAGTACTACAACGCGGTCAAGGTCTTCGGCGTCTCGCCGCTGCTGCGCGACATCTACCGCAAGCCCATCGTGCACGACGAGATCAACTACGAAGGCAACTCGGCCAGCCGCTGGGGTCAGCTCAGCGGCGAAGAACTGACGCGCCGCTTCTGGATTGCGCTGACCGGGGGCGCCTACGCCACGCACGGCGAGATCCTCGACAACGGCTGGATCGGCGGCGGCGGCTTCCTGGCCGGCACCAGCCCCGAGCGGATCGGCTTCCTGCGCAAGATCGTGGAAAGCGGGCCGCCGGAAGGACTCAAACCGATCGACCAGCTGTTCGTGATGAACGCGGCCGGCAAGGCGGGTGAATACTATTTATATTATTTTGGGGACGAGCGTCCGCGCGAATGGCCCTTCGTGCTGCCGGTCGGCGAACTCAAGAAAGGGATGCGCTTCAAGGTGGACCTGATCGACACCTGGAACATGACGGTCGATCCGGTGCCCGGCACCTTCGAAATCGGCGAGCTGACGCGCTACCGCGTCGCCGACAAGGACAAGCGCGTGCTCGCGCTGCCGGGCAAGCCCTACATGGCCTTGCGCATCCAGCGCGTCGGCGCCATGCCCACCGGTCCCGGCGCGCCGCTGCCCGGCGCCGCCGCCGACGATTGACACCCACCAGTAAAGCGAAGCACATGAACTTCAGTATCGATCGCAGCGCCAGGCTGCGCCATGCATTGGCGGGCCTGGCGCTGTGCCTGCCCGCGCTGGCGGCAGCGCAAGCGCCTGCGCACCCGTTGCACTTTCATTTCGGCAGCCAGCCGGCGCCCGGGGCCATCCAGGTCAAGTGGAGTGCAGATAGCGGCGCTCCCTTGTACGACGCCGCCCTGGGCTACGGTTTCGTCGACCGTACCGGCGCACTGCCTGCCCGCACCGTGCACACGAGCGGGATCCGCAGCGATGGCAAGGGCTTCGCAATCACCGAGCCGGCCTTCGAGATGGAGAAGGGCTTCGAGAAGGACCATTACAACAACTATGGCATGGCGTTTCGCATCAAGGCTCCCCGGGGCGCCTACGCAATCAGGGTCAACACCACCTCGCCGATCGAGGACACCATTGTCTCGGTGACCGGCATGCAGGCCAGCCGCCTGGCGCCCGGCGTGTTCTGGGATGCCGCCAGCCTGCTGCCGAACAGGACGGTAATCAGCGCACAAGGCAGGCAATGGTCCTATCGCTACGTGAACGGGCGCGGCTTCATCGATATCGAGATCGAGCCGAAGCGCACCGGTACGCCGGTCGGCGTCGAGGACATCGTGCTCACGCCGATTGCGCCCCAGGCGCGGGAGGCCGGCAGGCTGCCCACCATCTACACGCTGGGCGATTCGACCGTCAAATCCTATACCTTCGACGAGGCGCCGATGAGCGGCTGGGGGCAGGTCGTCGACAAGCTGTTCGACCCGCGCAAGTTCAGGCTGCTGAATTATTCGATGGGCGGGCGGTCCTTTCGCAACGCCTATGCGGAAGGGCGGCTCAATGACCTCTTGATGGACGGCCGTGTCGGCGACATCGTGATGATCCAGTTCGGCCACAACGACGAAAGCCTGGACGAGGCGCGGCGCTTCGGGCGCGGATCGACCGAGGCGATGTACGAGACCTTCATTACCGAATTCTACCTGCCGGCGATCCGCGCGCGCGGCATGGTGCCGGTCTTCGTCACGCCGATGTCGCGCGTGAACGGCAACGCGCGACCCGGCGACGCGTTCGTCGATTCCTTCAGCAAGCGCCGCTTCCCCGCGCTGATGAAAAGGCTGGGCGCGGCGCATGGGGTCACGGTGGTGGACCTGAACGCGCGCAGCGTCGACTACTACAACGAGGTGGGCGTCACGGGCCTCATGCCGATGGTGATGGCGATCGAGGCCGGCGAGACGCCCGGCAAGACCAACGACGGCAGCTACGCCAACGGCCACCCCGCCAACAAGATCGACGGCACCCATTTCCGCGAGTCGCTGTCGAAACAGTATGCGCGCATGGTCGTCGGTGAACTGGCGCGGCTGGCAGGGCAGGGCGACAGTGTCGCTGCCGGCATCGTCGCCGGACTGCGCAGCGAAGTGCGCGCCGCGATCGCCGCCGGCGACTGGTCGTCGATCCATCCTGAAACCGCGCGCGACATCGTTGCCGGCGAAGGCGCGTATTACCGCGACCAGGTCGAGAAGCTGCTGCAACTGCGCGTCCTGAGCAAGGATGCGCAAGGCAATTTCAATCCGCAGCAGACCATGCAGACCCGCGAGTTCGCCGCGGCGCTTGCCAGGGCGATGCGCCTGCCTGCGGGAAGGCTGGCGCAGTACGCCGACGGCCCGCTCTCGCGCGAACTGATGGGCGTGATCCGCTCGATGCCTACCGCGCCCGCTTCGCCGCCAGGCCGGCCTACATGACCGACTACAACGGCAAGACCGTGCTGCCGGGCGCGCCCGGCTACGACCCCAACCTCGACAGCGGCGCGCAGGGCGCCATGTACTACCCGCTGGTCGGCTGGGAGCGTTTGCTCGATCGCGGCGAGGTGTCGGCCGCGTATGCCGCCAGCTTGAAAGAGGCCTATGCACTCGGCCTGGTGCGCGCGGAGGCAGGGATCCAGCGCGGCCGCATGCTCAATGGCAGCCAGCTCGACCCGAAGGCGCTCGTCAGCCGCGCCAAGGCGGCGAAGGCGCTGTACTTCATGTGGGTGCTGGCGCAGCCGCCGAAAGCGGAGAACGATAATCCGGTTTGATATTGATGAATCTCAATAGATAGTGCATAATACGCGCACTCGGGAGGTTAGCTCAGGGGTAGAGCACTGCATTCACACTGCAGGGGTCGCAAGTTCGAAACTTGCACTTCCCACCAGAATAAGAAAAGGCCCGCAACGTGAAAATGTTGCGGGCCTTTTTGCATTTCAAGGTCTGGGAGAACGGGCGCGCTGCGCGCCCGCCCCCGAGTATCAAGTCCTGGGCGTCACTTGTCCTTCGCGCAGCCAGCTGAACAGCACCGCCATCATGAAGGGCCCCACGAACAGCCCGATCACACCCAGCGTCGACACGCCCCCCAGCAGGCCGAACAGCACCGCCAGGAAAGGCAGGTTGACGCGGTGGCCGATCAGTTTCGGGCGGATGAACTTGTCGACCATGAACAGCTCCACCGCGCCCCAGGTGAACAGGCCCAGCGCGGCGCCCGCGTTGCCCTGGCCGAGCAGCAGCAGCGAGACCATGGTGAAGGAGAGCGGCGCGCCGCCCGGGATCAGGGCCAGGTAGCCGGTGATCACGCCCAGCATCGCCGGGGCCGGCGCGCCGGCGACGTAGTAGGCGACGCCCAGCACGATCCCCTCCAGCAGCGCGATCGAGCACAGGCCGAGCGCGGTGCCGCGCACGGACAGGGGCAGGATGCGGCGCAGGTTGCCGTAGTGGTCGGGCAGCAGGCGGCTGCCTGCGCCATCGACGTAGCGCACCACGGCGGGGCCGTGCAGGTAGAGGATGAACAGGGTGAGCAGGGTCAGGAACAGGTACAGGGCGTTGGCGAGGATCACCGAGCCCCAGAAGCGCGCCGCGCCCGTCAGGTGCGGCATGACGCCGCCCAGGGTGGACTGGATCAGCGCGTTCAGGCCGCCCGGCACCGCGAGGTGCTCGTTCCACCATTCCAGGATACGCTCGGCCACCACCGGGATGCCGGCCAGCCAGGCTGGCGCCGGCACCCCGACTTCGTTGAGCTCGGCCAGCAGGCGCTGCAGGCCGACCAGCTCGTTGCCGAGCGCCTTGAACAGCAGCAGCGAGGGGCCGACGAAGCACAGCACCAGCAATCCGAGCAGGATGCTGGCGCTGGCCATGCGCGGCAGCCCGCGCGCCTGCAGGCGTTCGTGCAGCGGCCAGGTAATGACCGCCAGCAGGCCGGCCCAGGCCAGCGAGCCGAGGAAGTGCTGCAGCAGCAGCGCCAGTGCGATTGTGAACAGCACCGGCAGCACGAGTGACGAGTAGCGCATCCTGGCCTGGACCCCTTGTTATGTTGTGTTAAGTGTTCAGGCGCGCTGGAGCGCAGCGATGCGCTCCTCGCACGACGGGTGGCTGCTGAACAGCGACATCACGCCGCCGCCGGCGATGCCCGATGCCGCCATGTTCTTCGGCAGCGCGCCGGCGCTGATCCCGCCCAGCCGTGCCAGCGCATCGATCATCGGACGCGGCGTGCCCATGATCTGCGCGGCGCCGCGGTCGGCACGGAATTCGCGCTGGCGCGAGAACCAGGCCACGATGATGCTGGCCAGGATACCGAACAGGATATCGCAGACGATGGCGGTGATGGTGTACGCGATGCCCGGGCCGCTGCTTTCCTCGTCCTTGCGCAGGAAGCTGTCGACCGCGTAGGCGACCACGCGCGCCAGGAAGATCACGAAGGTGTTCACCACGCCCTGGATCAGGGTGAGCGTCACCATGTCGCCGTTGGCGATGTGCGCGACCTCGTGCGCCAGCACGGCCTCGACCTCGTCCTGCGTCATGGACGTCAGCAGGCCGGTCGATACCGCCACCAGCGACGCGTTCTTCGAGGCGCCGGTGGCGAAGGCATTCGGTTCGCCTTCGTACACGGCGACTTCCGGCATGGCGATGCCGGCGCGCTGGGCCTGGGCCGCCACGGTGGCCATCAGCCAGGCTTCGGTCGCGTTCGAGGGCTGGCCGATCACGCGCGCGCCGGTCGACCACTTGGCCATGGGTTTACTGATCAGGAGCGAGATGAAGGCGCCGCCGAAGCCCATCAGGCCGGCGAAGACGAGCAGGGCGCCGAGGTTCAGGCCGTTGGCGGTGAGGAAGCGGTTGACACCCAGCAGGCTGGCGGAAATGCCCAGCACCAGCATGATGGCAAGGTTGGTGGCGATAAGAAGTACGGTGCGTTTCATGGTTCCGGTATGCGTTGATCGATAGCGGCAGGACGGCTTGGGGGCCGGTCCTGCTCAGCCATAAGGATAACGCACCCGGCTGGTCTGGGAAAAGCGAAGAAATTCGAAGTTTTACTTCATAAATACAGAAGTGCTGCCTCTGGGGCGCATGCCCGGCGCCCCGCGGGAGGGCTCAACCGTGCAGGTCTTCGTCCTTGAGGGTGCCGTTGACGTACAGGCGCAGCAGGATCGCGACCGGCGGCGGGATCACGACGCCGGTCTCGAAGCGGCTGCCGCTGGACTGGGTGACGCCGAAGCGGCTCCAGAATTTCTCCTGGCTTTCGCGCTTGCGGATGCGCAGCCGGCGCAGCTCGTGGGGCGCGGCGGGCCAGGGCGCGTTCTGGGGCGCCGGTTCCGCTGCCAGGTCTATTCCGACGGTGTCCACACCGAATTCCTCACCCATCTTGCCAGCCATTAGTAATCCCTTTCGTTCGCCCATGTCGATCTCATCTGCGACCGGATGGGCCGCACCAAAGACTTGATCGTAGCCGGAAAGAGATATGCCAAGGCTCACGAAAAATCACGACCATGCACTTTTTGTAAACTGAACTTTTGGCACAGGGGCCAACGGCGGCGCAAACTCGGGTATGATCCGGAAGTTGCTTTTTGTCATCATATTGGAATGTCCACCCGCCCGGCGATGAATACCAAGACCGACCCCGCCAGCGCTGCTGCGAGCAGTTTCGCCACGCGCGCCGTCAACCTCGTCAACGCCGGCCTGATCGTGCTCGACGCCGGCCAGGAAATCGTCCTGTGGAACGGCTGGATGGTGCCGCGCTCGGGCTACGCCGCCGCGCGGGTGCGCGAGCGTTCCTTGTTCGAGGTCTTCCCGGAACTGCGCGGCTCGCGGGTCGAGTCGGCGGTGCTGGCCGCCCTCACCGAGGAGACCGCGACCACCATCCCGGCCTCGAGCGGCCGCGCCCCGTTCCCGCTGCGCGAGGCGGGCAGCTTCGATGGCGTGCGCATCGAGCAGGCGGTGAGCGTGACGCCCTTCAGCGAAGGTGGCGAGCGCTTCTGCCTGGTCGAGATCCGCGATGTCAGCTCTGCCTTCGACCGCGAGCGGCGCCTGCTCGACCACGCGGAATCGCTGCGCGCCCGTTCCTATGTGGACGGCCTGACCGGCATCGCCAACCGCCGTCATTTCGACGTCGCCCTCGACCGCGAGCTGCGCCGCGCCCAGCGCAACGGCGGCGCGCTGTCGCTGCTCCTGATGGACATCGATTCCTTCAAGGCCTACAACGACCACTTCGGCCACCAGGAGGGCGATGCCTGCCTGAGCACCGTGGCGCAGGCGCTGGCCGCGATGTGCAAGCGCCCGGCCGATGTCGCCGCGCGCTACGGCGGCGAGGAGTTCGCGGCGATCCTGCCGGACACCACGATCGAGCAGGCGCGCGCCCATGCGAACGCGATCCGCGAACACGTGGCTTCGCTGGGTTTGCCGCATGCGCCGGCGGCGCTCCGTCCTTATGTGACCCTCAGCATCGGGGTGGCCGGCTT
Source organism: Massilia sp. UBA6681 (assembly GCF_002454935.1). NCBI lineage: Bacteria > Pseudomonadati > Pseudomonadota > Betaproteobacteria > Burkholderiales > Oxalobacteraceae > Massilia > Massilia sp. UBA6681. The sequence continues at coordinate 1,515 of NZ_DKJX01000055.1, read as the reverse complement.
CGAGCGCGGCCGCGCGATCGAGCCGGCCCAGCTGATCGAGGCGGCCGACAAGGCCCTCTACGCTGCCAAGCGCGGCGGACGCGACCGGGTGGTGGTCGACGGCGACGTCGCGGCCGCGGCCGTCCTGTCCTGTCAGATTCGATAGCGCCAGGTCCGGCCGGCGTCGTGTACACTCGGATCGCCAGGCCTGCGCCGTGCTTGGTGCGGACATGAAGGGATGTGAATGGCTCCTATGCTGATCGGCCATTACCAACCAACGCTGGTGCTGCTCTCGATCCTGGTGGCGATCTTCGCCTCGTACACGGCCCTGAGCCTGTCGATGCGGGTCAAGCAGTCGCACGGCCATGCGCCGCATGCCTGGATGGCGGGCGGCGCCTTCGCCATGGGCAGCGGCATCTGGGCCATGCACTTCATCGGCATGCTGGCCTTCCGCCTGCCGATGCCGCTCGCCTACGATCCCCTGATCACCTTCGTCTCCTGGCTGCTGCCGGTGGTCGTGTCCGGGATGGCCTTGTGGCAGCTGCGCCACCGCGAACTCTCCGTGCGCCACCTGGCCTGGGGCGCGATCCTGATGGGCCTCGGCATCAATGCGATGCACTACACCGGCATGGCCGGCATGCGCATGGACCCGGCCATCCGCTACGATCCCTGGCTGTTCGCCGCCTCGGTGGCGATCGCCATCGGCGCCTCCGCCGGCGCGCTGTGGATCGGTTTCCGCCTCAACGAGAGCGTCAGGCATCCGCGCCTGCTGCAGCTGGGCGCCGCCGTCGTCATGGGCGGCGCCATCGCGGGCATGCACTACACCGGCATGTCCGCGGCCCACTTCGATGCCGCCAGCGTCTGCCGCGCCGCCGACAACGGCGTCAACCAGGACCACCTCGCCATCCTGGTCGCCGTGGCCAGCTTCGCGGTGCTCGGCATCGCGCTGCTGGCGGCGGTGTTCGATACCCGCCTGGAGTCGCGCAACCGCACCCTGGCGGCCTCGCAGGAAGCGGCTGCCGAGCGCCAGGAGCTCTACCTGCGCGAGCAGAAGGCGCGGGTCGAGGCCGAGCACCTGAGCCAGCTGAAGGACGAATTCCTGGCCACGCTGTCGCACGAACTGCGCACGCCGCTCAATGCCATGCTGGGCTGGTCGCAGCTGCTGCTGCAGGGCTACCGCGACGAGGCCATGCTGCGCCGCGGCCTGGAAACCATCGAGCGCAATGCGCGCGCCCAGTCGCAGCTGATCGAGGACATGCTCGACATGAGCCGCCTGATCGCCGGCAAAATACGTGTGGAAGCAAAAGCCGTGACGCCGGCCGAATTCGTCAACGCCGCACTCGAGACCGCGCGTCCGGCGGCGCTCGGCAAGCAGATCCAGCTGGTGGCCGAGGTCGACTACGACGCCGGGCCGGTGTTGGGCGACCTCGGACGCATGCAGCAGGTCTTGTCGAACTTGGTGTCGAACGCGATCAAGTTCACCGAGCCGGGAGGCCGGGTCGCGGTGAGCGTGCGGCGCGAAGGCGACGCGGTGGC
>NZ_DKJX01000080.1:0-6324 GCF_002454935.1 Massilia sp. UBA6681 | reverse complement strand
CGCCACCTGGTGGATCCGCCAGAGCATCGAGCGCGCCATCATGAACCAGGCGCGCACGGTGCGCCTCCCCGTGCACATGGTGCGCGAGCTGAATCAGGTGCTGCGCGCCAAGTACCACCTCGAGGCGCAGAAGCACGATGGCAAGGAAGCTTCCTGCGAAGACATCGCCAGCCTGGTCGGGCGGCCGGTGGAAGAGGTGCAGGACATCCTGGCGCTGTCCGAACACGCCGCGTCGCTCGACGCCCCGCTCGACAACGACCCGACCTCCAACCTGATGGACATGCTGCCCGACGACGGCGAGGCCAGCCCGGACGCGCGCGCCGAGCAGCACGAAATGACGGCCCTGGTGCGCGACTGGCTCACGCGCCTGCCCGACAAGCAGCGCCTGGTGGTCACCCGGCGCTTCGGGCTGGACAATGACGATCCGGCCACGCTGGAGACCCTTGCCGAGGAGATGGGCGTGACGCGCGAGCGGGTGCGCCAGATCCAGCAGGAGGCGCTGGTCAAGCTGAAGCGGGCGATGGCGGCGCGCGGGGTGGTGCGCGATTCGCTGCTGTAGCCGAGCCTTCCCCCGGTAGCACCCACCCCATTTCCTTGCTATCATTCCGCCCGGGCGCATTCCGCCCATTTTTTATTTGCGAACTCCCTGCACAGCCAGTCCTGTGCCCACTCCCTCTTTCTTTTTGACCAACATGCAAGAAATTTTCATCGACATCAAATCCCTGGATGCGGACGCGCGCGGCGTCGGCCACCTCGAGAACGAAGATGGCACCCCGGGCAAGGTGATCTTCGTCGAAGGCGCACTGCCGGGCGAACGCGTCAGCTTTGAAACCCTGCGCAAGAAGAAGAACTGGGAGTCGGGCCGCATGGTCACCCTGCAGCGTGCCTCGTCGATGCGGGTCGAGCCGAAGTGCCAGCACTTCGGCTACTGCGGCGGCTGCTCGATGCAGCACCTCGAGCCCTCGGCCCAGGTTGCGATGAAACAGCGCGTCCTCGAGGACAACCTGTGGCACCTCGGCAAAGTGAAGGCCGAGAACATCATGCGCCCGCTGTACGGCCCGACCTGGGACTACCGCTACCGTGCGCGCCTGTCGGTGCGCCACGTGGCCAAGAAGGGCGGGGTGCTGGTCGGCTTCCACGAGCGCGCGTCGTCCTACGTGGCCGACATCACCTATTGCGAGATCCTGCCGGACCACGTCGCCCGGTTGATCGTGCCGCTGCGCGAGTTCGTCGGCCAGCTGTCGATCTACAACCAGATGCCGCAGATCGAAGTCGCGATCGGCGAAGAAGTGACCGTGCTGGTGCTGCGCATCATGGCCCCGCTCACCCCGGCGGACGAGGAACTGGCCAGGGCCTTCGCCGACAAATGGAACATCCAGTGGTGGCTGCAGCCGAAGGGCCCGGACACCGCCTACCCCTACTACCCGCTGGGCAAGGAGCTGTACTACACGCTGCCGGAATTCGGCATCCGCATGCCCTTCAAGCCGACCGATTTCACCCAGGTGAACCACCAGATCAACCGGGTGCTGGTCTCGAAGGCGCTGCGCCTCTTGGCGGTGCAGCCGGGCGAGCGCGTGGCCGACCTGTTCTGCGGCCTTGGCAACTTCACGCTGCCGCTGGCGACCCAGGCGCGCGAGGTGGTGGGGATCGAAGGCAGCACCGCGCTCACCACCCGCGCGCTGGAGAATGCGCAGGCCAACGGCCTGGCCGCCAAAACCTCGTTCTCGACCCGCAACCTGTTCGAGGTGAACAAGGACGACCTGGTCGCGCTCGGCAAGTTCGACCGCATGCTGGTCGACCCGCCGCGCGACGGCGCCATGGCCCTGTCGCTGGCGCTGGCCGACCTGCGCGAGTCCCACGAGGAGCTGATGCCGCAGCGGATCGTGTACGTATCCTGCAGCCCCTCGACGCTGGCGCGCGACGCCGGCATCCTGGTGCACAAGGCGGGCTACGTGCTGAAGAAGGCGGGGGTGTGCAATATGTTCCCGCATACCTCGCACGTGGAGTCGATCGCGGTGTTCGAGCTGGGCGAGAAGCCGGCGGCAGCCGCCACCTACGAAGTGCCCGCCGAGGCCTAACGCACACAGATCGGGGTCAGGTCTGACATTCAGACACGGCCTCGAGCGTAAGTACGGAAGAGCTTGTGTCCGAATGTCAGACCTGACCCCAGTGGTATAAAAAAAGCCGACCTCGAGGTCGGCTTTTCATTTCGGCTGAAACCGCTTAGTCGCGGTCGCCGCCGGCGATGCCCAGCAGTTGCAGCAGGCTGGTGAAGATGTTGTACACGTCCAGGTAGATCGACAGGGTGGCGGTGATGTAGTTGGTTTCGCCGCCGTTGACGATGCGCTGCACGTCGAACAGGATGAAGGCCGAGAAGATACCGATCGCCAGCAGCGAGATCACGATGGTCAGGGCCGACATCTGCAGGAAGATGTTGGCCACGGCTGCCAGGATCAGCACGATCACGCCGGCCATCAGCCAGCTGCCCATGCCCGAGAAGTCGCGCTTGGTGGTGGTGGCGATGCTGGCCATCACGGCGAACACGCAAGCGGTGCCGCCGAAGGCGGTCATGATCAGGGTGCCGCCGTTCGAGTAACCGAGGGTGTGCTGCAGCAGCGGGGTCAGCATCAGGCCCATCACGAAGGTGAAGGCCAGCAGCAGGCCCAGGCCGACGGCCGAGTCCTTGAACTTCTGGATCGCGAAGATGAAGCCGAAGGCGACCAGCATGAAGCCGATGAAGCCGATGCCGCCGATGCCGGCCATCAGGTCGAACGACACGCCGATGTAGGCGCCCAGCACGGTCGGGATCATCGACAGCGCCAGCAGCCAGTAGGTGTTGCGCAGGACTTTGTTGCGCGTGACGTCGACCCGGCCGGCTTTGGTCAGGTCGATCGTACTGCGGGGTTGCGAATTAGGGATCATGGTGCCTCCGGTTGGTGGATGAGCGTCACTGAGAAAACCATACAAGCAGATGCTTAGCAGAGCCTTAAACCAGGACGATTTTGCTCTGCAACTCTACCACTTTGCTTGCCAGTGCCGCAATATCGGTTATATGAGGCAGCTGTGGTAAAATTAAAGGTTAATTGAGTTCCAAATTCAGTTGCAGGAGCCATTAAAGGTTCTTGATTCAAACCATTCTTTTCATTGGAGTTTTACATGGCAATCGAACGCACCCTGTCGATCATCAAACCGGACGCAGTTGCAAAAAACGTGATCGGCCAAATCTATAGCCGCTTCGAAGGCGCTGGCCTGAAAGTCGTCGCTGCACGCATGACCCAGCTGTCGCAAGCCGAAGCCGAAGGCTTCTACGCCGTGCACGCTGCGCGTCCGTTCTTCAAGGACCTGGTCAACTTCATGATCTCGGGCCCGGTCATGATCCAGGTGCTGGAAGGCGAAGGCGCGATCCTGAAGAACCGCGACCTGATGGGCGCCACCGATCCGAAGAAAGCTGAAGCCGGCACCATCCGCGCCGACTTCGCCGACTCGATCGACGCCAACGCCGTCCACGGTTCGGACGCCGCTGAAACCGCTGCCGTGGAAATCGCTTACTTCTTCCCGGCACTGAACGTCTACTCGCGTTAATTAGTAGGGGGAGCGCATCCGGGGCGCGCCCCGGTAAATTTTCCCCCGGACTAATTTAAAAGAGTAAACCACTCGCCCGCGGCCTCGGGCCGGCGCGAGTGGTTTCAGGAAATAAAGGATTTTGCCATGACGACGCTCACCAACCTGCTGGACTTCGATCCCGCGCAACTCGTTGCGTACTGCGCCGAGCTGGGTGAGAAACCGTTCCGCGCCAAGCAGCTCCAGCGCTGGATCCACCAGTTCGGCGCGTCCGAGTTCGACGACATGACCGACCTGGCCAAGTCGCTGCGCGAAAAGCTCAAGACCCGCGCCGAGATTCGTGCGCCGGGCATCATCAGCGACCATACCTCGCTTGATGGCACCCGCAAGTGGCTGGTCGACGTCGGCAATGGCAACGCCGTGGAAACCGTGTTCATCCCGGAAGAAAACCGCGGCACGCTGTGCATCTCGACCCAGGCGGGCTGCGCCGTCAACTGCCGCTTCTGCTCGACCGGCAAGCAGGGCTTCAACCGCAACCTCACCGTGGCCGAGATCATCGGCCAGCTGTGGATGGCCGAGTTCGAGCTGCGCCGCACCAAGGGCATCGAGCCGGGCCCGAAGGGCGAGCGCCAGATCACCAACGTGGTCATGATGGGTATGGGCGAGCCGCTGCTCAACTACGAGCCGACCGTCACCGCGCTCAAGATGATGCTGGACGATAACGCCTACGGCCTGTCGCGCCGCCGCGTGACCCTGTCGACCTCGGGCGTGGTCCCGAACATCGACAAGCTGTCCCAGGACGTGCCGGTGGCCCTCGCCGTGTCGCTGCACGCGTCGAACGACGCCCTGCGCGACATCCTGGTGCCGCTGAATAAAAAATACCCCCTGCGCGAGCTCCTGGCCGCCTGCAAGCGCTACCTGGAATTCGCCCCGCGCGACTTCATCACCTTCGAGTACTGCATGCTCGACGGCTTCAACGACAGCGACGAGCACGCGCGCGAACTGATCGCCCTGGTGAACGATCCGGTGGTGGGCATTAACTGCAAGTTCAACCTGATCCCGTTCAATCCGTTCCCGGAATCGGGCCTGACGCGCTCGAAGAACCCGCGCATCAAGGCCTTCGCCCAGGTACTGATGGATGCCGGCATCGTCACCACCGTGCGCAAGACGCGCGGCGACGACATCGACGCCGCCTGCGGCCAGCTGGCCGGCGAGGTGCAGGACCGCACCCGCGTGGCCCAGCGCATGGAAAAGATGGCCGAGTACCAGAAGAAGTTCGGCGCCGACTTCGGGCGCATCGTGGAGATCCCTTCCTGATGGTTCGCGCAGCCGGTCGTGCAGCTCTCCTGTCAGCGTCTATCGCTGCGCTGGCTGTGCTCGCCGGCTGCGCCAGCAATGGCAGCGGCAGCGGCGAACTGAAGACCGCGTCCGACGTCACGGCGGCGGAAAAACGCGCCTCGATCCGCCTGCAGCTGGCGGTCGGCTACTACCAGAACGGCAAGTACGAGATCGCCCTCGACGAGGTCAAGCAGGCGCTCGCGGCCGACCCGGACAATGCCGAAGCCCATGGCCTGCGCGCGCTGATCTACACCGCGATGGGCCAGCTGGCCCTGGCCGACGACAACTACAAGACCGCCCTGCGCCTCAAGCCGGGCAACCCGGATTTGTCGAACAACTACGGCTCCTTCCTGTGCACCTCGCTGAACAAGCCGGCCCAGGCCATGCCGTACTTCGACGCGGCGCTGCGCAACCCGGCTTACCAGACCCCGGTGAGCGCGCTGGTGAATGCCGGACTGTGCAGCATCCGCAGCAAGAATTTCCAGGCCGCCGAGCGTTACCTGCTCGAAGCCCTGCGTTACAACCCCGACCTGCAGGCGAGCAACGCCGGCCTGGCGCGGACCTATTACGAGCGGCGCGAGTACCCGCGCGCCGGTTTTTTCATTAACCGCCTGATCGAGACTTCGAAACTCGACACGCTGTCGGCCGATGCGCTCTGGCTGGCTTTGCGCGTGCAGCGCAAGCTCGGCGACCGGACGCAGGAAGCCAGCCTGGCAGCCCAGCTGCGGCGGCGCTTCCCCGGCTCGCCGGAGTACGCGGCCTTCGAGCGCGGCGCATTCGATGAGTGAGACAAGATGATGAACGAGCATGCAGACCAGCCGGCGACGCCGGGCAACGACGCTGGCATCCCCGGCAAGACCCTGCAGTCCCAGCGCGAAGCGATGGGCTGGAGCGTGGAGCAGGTGGCCGACCAACTGAAACTGGCGCCGCGCCAGGTGGTGGCGCTGGAAGCCGGCGATTACGCCTCGCTCCCGAGCCCGGCCGTGACGCGCGGCTTCGTGCGCGCCTACGCCAAGCTGCTGAAGATCGACGCCGCCCCGCTGGTCGCCAAGATCGAGATGAACATGCCGCCCGAAGCCCAGGCCGGCGCCACCGCTTCGATCCCGCGCCGCGAGCAGCGTCCGGCCTCGTTCTCGCAAAGCCGCTTCCCGATCGGCGGCAAGCGCAATAAGGTGCCGGTCGGCCTGATCGCCGGCGTGGCGGTACTGGTCGCCGCCGGCGCCGCGCTCTGGCACTTCGGCCTGCTCCCGGGCAGCGAGCAGCCGCAAGCGGACAATGGCGCCCTGCTCGAAACCCCGGTGGTGACCCCGCACGGCGGTGCTCCGGCCGCGCTGGCGCACCAGGACAGCCTGCAGAACCCGTCGGTGCCGCTGATCTCGGTGCCGGCGCCGGCAGGCGAGGGCGCGACCGCGCCGGCAGGCGCCA
>NZ_DKJX01000016.1:0-2529 GCF_002454935.1 Massilia sp. UBA6681 | reverse complement strand
CTATGCCGTTCGAAAGGTCAAGAAGCTCCCTTAACTGAACGGCATTAGGAGCTCGCTCCGGCTTTTTCGTTGGGGCTGGCGGCGTGGTTCAGCGTCCCACCAGCACCTCCTGCACCACCCCGGTGGCGATCGCCACCAGCGCATAATCGTTCCCCGCCTGCACCCACTGGTGCCCCGGCGGCGGTTCGGTGAGGCGGTGCGCCTTCCAGTTCTCCACCACGAAATGATGCGTCCGGTAGCGTGGCGGCAGCTGCTCGCCGCGCTTGAGCTGGCCGCTGGCCTCCACGCTGCGCCAAGGCCCCGGCCTGGCGGCCTGCTTCGCTTGCGCGCGCGCTTCCTGTTCGCCGCGCTGGTGCGCCTGGGCCGCGGCGCCACCGGCCAGCACCGCGGCGACGAGCGCCGGTACGATGAGTTTGTTCATGTGAGCTCCTCTTCAGCGTCGAGGCTCCAGTACATCACGCACGAACCCGGCAGTCTGTTCGCTCCAGCACGGAGAGCGTGGGATGCCAGTGGCATCCCACGCAACTTCGCACCCCCTCCGATTTTGGCGGATAATGTCGGCTTTGAACGCCTCACCTTCGCGCCGTGACCAAGACCCTCGCCGACCTGATCGAAGACGCTTTGCCGCAGACGCAATGCACCAAGTGCGGCTATCCCGCATGCCGTCCGTATGCTGAAGCGATCGCGCGCGGCGAAGCCGAGATCAACCAGTGCCCGCCCGGCGGCATCGAGGGCGTCCGGCGCCTCTCCAGCATCACGGGCCGTCCGGTCATCCCGATCAACCCCGCCAACGGCATCGAGCGACCACGCCCGGTCGCCTTCATCGACGAGTCGCTCTGCATCGGCTGCACCCTGTGCATCCAGGCCTGCCCGGTCGACGCCATCATGGGTGCGGCCAAGCAGATGCACTCCATCCTGCCGAGCCTGTGCACCGGCTGCGACCTGTGCGTGGCGCCCTGCCCGGTCGACTGCATCTCGATGGTCCCGGTGACGGGGGAGCGCACCGGCTGGGACGCCTGGTCGCAGGAAGCCGCCGATGCGGCCCGCGCCCGGCACGACTTCCGCAGCGAGCGCCTGCGCCGCGAGAAGGAAGAAAACGATGCGCGCCTGGCCGCCAAGGCCCTGGAGAAGATGCGCGCGGTGACCGCGGAGGCGGCCAACACGCCGGAAGAACTGGCGGAAAAGGAACGCAAGCGCGCCATCATCGCGGCCGCGATGGAGCGCGCGCGCCAGAAGGCAGCCGCGAATGTGCCCGATGCGCCACCGGAGCAAAAGTAAGCAAAACCGATGAATCCCGCGAAAAGATTAGAAATATTTACGCGCTTTCGCGCAGCCAACCCCAAGCCGACCACCGAGCTCGAATTCACGACCCCCTTCGAGCTCCTGATCGCGGTGCTGCTGTCGGCGCAGTCGACCGACGTCGGCGTCAACAAGGCGACGCGCCGCCTCTACCCGGTGGCGAACACCCCGCAAGCCATCCTCGACCTGGGCCTGGACGAACTCAAGTCCTATATCTCGACCATCGGCCTGTACAACACCAAGGCCGCGAATGTCATGGCGACCTGCCGGATCCTGGTGGAGCAGCATGGCGGCGAGGTGCCGCGCGCGCGCGAGGCGCTGGAAGCCCTGCCGGGCGTGGGCCGCAAGACCGCCAACGTGGTGCTCAATACCGCGTTCGGCGAGCCGACCATGGCGGTCGACACCCACATCTTCCGGGTGTCGAACCGTACCAGGATCGCACCGGGCAAGAACGTCGACATCGTCGAGCAGAAGCTGCTCAAGTTCGTGCCCAAGGACTTCCTGCACGACGCGCATCACTGGCTGATCCTCCACGGCCGCTACACCTGCGTGGCGCGTAAACCCAAGTGCTGGAACTGCCTGATCAATGACCTGTGCGAGTTCAAGGACAAGACGCCGGCGCCCGCCGGGGTGATGGATCCGGCGGCCGACCTGGCCAGCCAGGCCGCCGAACTCGGCTAGCCGAGCCGTTTTTCCCCAGTCGCGAACGAGGCGCGCACGATGCGCCCGTCCGCTACTTCATACACGCACAGCATCTGCTAGCAAAAACGTGCACATAAATGTGCTGCGTTCTCTTCCTGCCCCGAGCCGTCCTGCTGACCGTGCTCGTGCCTGACAGGCGTGACTTTCCCGCCTCCCGCCGGCACCTGGCCGGCGGCAGTGCCTGGCGTCGCCGCCGGACTCGCCACGGGTAGCGCCGTTGTCGCCGCGAGGGCGCCGGTGGCGAGCCGTTGCAAATTGATGGCCGCGTTGACGTCGCGGTCGTGGTACGCGCCGCAGCCGGCGCATGTCCAGATGCGCTCGCCCAGGACCAGGGCGGCGTTGCGTGCCCCGCAGCCAGAACAGCGCTTGCTGGACGGGTACCAGCGGTCGGCCAGCACGATCAGGGTGCCGTAGCGCGCAGCCTTGTACAGCAGGTGGCGACGGATCTCGTAAAAGCCGACATCCGCGATCGCGCGGGACAGCCTGGCGTTGGCCAGCATGCCGCTCACGTTCAGGTCCTCGATCGCC
>NZ_DKJX01000006.1:25860-26518 GCF_002454935.1 Massilia sp. UBA6681 | reverse complement strand
GCCGACGTCCTCGACCGGCTGTCCCCGCGCGAGCGGCAGGTCCTCGGCCTGATGGCCGAGGGGCGCTCCAACGCGTCGATCGCCGGCGTCCTGGTCATCACCGAGAGTTCCGTGGAGAAGCACGTGAGTTCGGTGTTCACCAAGCTCGGCCTGCCGCCGGAGGAGTCCGGCAACCGCCGCGTGATGGCGGTCCTCACCTACCTCGGGCACCCGACGAGCACCGGGCCCGGGCAGCCCGCGCCCACCACTCCATCCACCCGCTCCGCCCCCACGAAAGGGACTGACATGACTCCCCGTCCCCAGACCGACTTCCAGACCGACCCCCAGCACACCGACCACCGGCAGAGGCCCCACCGCCGGACCACCCTCGTCGTGGGCGGCATCCTCGCGGCAGCGCTCGTCGGCTCGGCGACGTTCTCGGCAGTCGGCGCGATCAACACGGTCTCCGGCACCAAGGCCGCGGCCGCCGCGGGGATGCCGACGTCCCTGGTCGTCAAGGCCGACGACGCGTCCGTGCGGATCGTCCGCGGGACGGTCGACCGGCCCACCTTCGACTACCGCGCCCCCTGGCCCGCCGGCGCGAGCGCGTTCACGCAGACGGAGCAGGGCGGCACCCTCACCGCGGACTTCCGCCCCGGGGTGGGCTGGCCCCTGCGCG
>NZ_DKJX01000006.1:0-25840 GCF_002454935.1 Massilia sp. UBA6681 | reverse complement strand
GGCTCGGCCACCGTCGAGGCGGACGCCGACCAACTCCAGGTCTCCACCGGGACCGGCTCCGTGCGGGTGAACGGGTCGGCGTCCACGCTGATGGCGATGACCGGCACCGGCTCGGTGAGCGTGGCCGGCACCGTCGACGGACGCCTCATGGCGTCCACGAACACCGGCTCGGTCCGCGTCCACCTGGACGGCCCGCAGCCCGACGCGGTCGACCTGCGGACGGGCACAGGCAGCATCGTCGCCGGGCTCCCGGCCGGCGGCTACGCCGTGCGCGCCACCACGGGGACGGGCAGCGTCACCGACCGCCTCACGCACGACGACGCGTCCCCGCACCAGGTCGCCGCCCAGACGGACACCGGGTCCATCACCCTGTCAGAGCGCTGATCGACGGCTCCTCCGTTGTGCTTCCGAAATGGAAGCAGAACGGGCGGGTCCGGGTGGCGCCGACGGGCCGGGCGCCGCTACCCCACCACCACCGGGTACCGGCGGGTGTCGCGCGGGAATCCCGGCTCGTAGGCGACCGTGAGCACGATCTGCTCGCCGGCGTCCTTCACGCGGTCCTTGACGGTGGGCACGCTGAACGTCACCTCTCGCTTGCCCGGCTCGATGGTGCCGTAGAGCGCGGTCCACTCGCCGGCGAACGGCGCCGCCGCCGGGCGGCGTCCGTAGTACTGGCGAACCCAGGTCCGGTCGAGGTCACGCACCTGGACAGCCCTCCCCTTCGCCGGCTTCACGAAGACCGCACGCACGTACAGCGGCACCCCCGCGGGCGCCGACAGCGACACCCGCCAGGACGCCCGCGCGCCCTCCTTGATGCGCGCCGCCAGAGGCTTCACGGTGAACACCGGACGCGGGTCGTCCTCGATGATGCGGGCCACCCCCGTGTCGCGGGTCGGCATGACCCCCCGCACCGGCCGGGCGCTGGCCGTGATCAGGCGCTGCGCGCCGTCCCAGGTGGTGTTGCGCTCGTACGGCAGCCGCACGACCCCGTTCTTCGCCCCTGCTGGCACGGTCACGCTGAAGACGGACGGGCACGTCCCGACGCCGTCGCACGCCGGCCGCACGACGAACGTGGCCTCACGCCCGAGCGTCCCCGAGACGGTGAACGGCAGGTCGACCCGGCCCTGGCCAGGGCCGTTGCCCTCGACGACGCGGGCGTCCCCGAGGGCGATCGTGGGCATCCGGACGCTCGGCGCCGCCGGCGTCGCCGTCGGCACGGACGCCACGTCCAGCAGCCACACCGACCCGGACGCCGACCGCCCCACGATCTCGACCGACGCGATCGCGCCGGCGTCGATGCCGGCGAGCGCGCCATAGTCGCGACCGAACAAGTCGTACACCAGCTCGCGTGCCGAGGCGAGCCGGCTGGCCGGCCCGCGCAGCAACAGGGCCACGCGCACGCTGGCGATCTTCTTCCAATGGGTGCGCCGGCGCAGGTCGGCGTCGCGCTCGGCGGGGGTGCTGCCCACCAGCACCAGGCCCGCGTCCAGCCCGGCCAGCGCGCTGGCGTTCAGGTAGCGCTCGGGCGTGCCGTCGGCGTCGCCATCGAGCCCGTAGAGCACCTGGAAGCTGTCGACGGCGCCGACCACCGCGTCCGCCGTCCAGGCGCTGGCGCCGCGGTACTTGCAGCGCAGCTCGGTGTCGCCCTGGGCATTGCGGGCGACGTAGAAGATGCTCCAGCCTTCCTCGTTGCGGTGCACGGCGAAGCCGGCGCAATCGAGGCTGGTGCCGTCGCCGTTGGGCGGCGCACCGGTGCCGGGGAAGCGGATCGCCAGCACGTCGCTGCCGTTGACGGCGTCGACCGGCGCATTGTCGATGCCGAAGCCGGTCTGGCTGACCCGACGGGCATCATACCCGGACAGGCGTGCCGGCGCGTCCGGCTCCGGTCCGCTGCCGTGCTCCTCCCAGTCGGCTGCCGCCGACTGGCGCACGGCGCGCGCGACCGCCTCCAGCGCGTAGCGCCCGGCATCGTCCATTGCAGCCGTCTCCACCTGCGCGGCGAAGGCGCGGTTGGCCAAGATGAACAGGCTGGCGGCGGCAAGCAGCACGCCCAGGCCGACGACCATGGCGACCAGCAGTTCGGGCATCGTCATCCCCCGCTCCCGGTGTGCGCGGCGCATCATCGGAGCACCCCCACGTAGCCGGGGGCATCGCCGGTGCCCTGCCATCCCAGCTTGACGACCGGCAGGGCGTCCGCATTGCCGTCGCAGCTCCAGCGCGGGCGTCCATCTGCGCTCTCCCAGGGCGAGCTGTCGCGGCACACCGCGATGCGGCCGCGCGGGAATTGCGCATGCACCGCCTGGCGGATTTCATGCAGGTCGAACTCGGCCAGCTGGGCCGGCGTGCAGGCTGCGTCGAAGCAGCTGGCGCCGGCCACGGGCGGGCCGCTCCCTGCGTCGTAGGACAAGGCCAGGTAGGGATTGGCGCCGTCGGGCAGGCTTGCGACCGCAGGATTGACCTGCATGCGCGCCGACAGCGAGACTGCCAGCTGGGCCGCCTCGGACATCAGCGCCGACTGCTGGCGGGTGCGTTCGGCGCTGAGCTGCGTGGCGCCCGCGCCGACGATGCCGACCGCCAGCACGAACAATGCGACCAGCACCTCGGCCAGCGTGAAACCATGAGCCTTCCCCTGCACGGCGCCCTCCCCTCGTTAGCCTGCGCAAGCAGCTTGCGCTTGCGAGCTGCGAAGTTATCAGGCGTGGCGGGGCCAGCCGTGAGCTGGCGCAATCGGGTTTGGGGAACTGCCGGGCTTAGGTGGCGGCGTTTGCTAAGCGCCTAACAAAACCCTCAGGGCAAGGCGGGTCGTCGAAGACAGTACGCTAGTACGGCAAGACGACCCAACGCCGCCATGAGGGGAATTGTTAGGCGCTTATTTGCGGGGCTGGCCGACTTCGGCGATCGCCTCCTGAAACTCGGCCAGGTCTTCGAAATTCTTGTACACCGAGGCGAAGCGGATGTAGGCGATCTTGTCGAGGCGCTTGAGTTCCTGCATCACCAGCTCGCCGACGTAGCCGGTGTCCACCTCGCGCAAGCCGCTGGTCAGGAGCTTTTCTTCGATGGTGGCGACCGCGGTGTCGATGGCCTCGGCCGCGACCGGGCGCTTGCGCAGGGCCAGCATCAGGCTGCCGCGCAGCTTGTTCGACGAGAACTCGGTGCGGCTGCCGTTCTTCTTGACGATGATCGGCATCGACAATTCGATGCGCTCGTAGGTGGTGAAGCGCTTGTCGCACTTCGCGCAGCGCCGGCGCCGGCGGATGGCGTCCCCCTCCTCGGACACGCGGGTGTCGAGGACCTGGGTATCTTCATGCTGGCAGAACGGACATTTCATGGGCGCCGGGGATTCAAAAAGGGCCGCAGCGAGCGGCCCTGGGTTGCTTACTTCGCGTAGACCGGATACTTGTCGGTCAGCTGCTTCACTTCCGCCTTGACGCGCTCGATGGTCGCCGCGTCGTGCGGGTTGTCCAGCACGTCGGCGATCAGGTGGCCGACCTTGACCGCGTCTTCTTCCTTGAAGCCGCGGGTGGTGAAGGCCGGGCTGCCCAGGCGGATGCCCGAGGTGACGAAAGGCTTCTGCGGGTCGTTCGGGATGCCGTTCTTGTTGCAGGTCATGTGTGCCTGGCCCAGGATCGCTTCCGCTTCCTTGCCGGTCAGGCCCTTCGAACGCAGGTCGACCAGCATCACGTGCGACTCGGTGCGGCCCGAGACGATGCGCAGGCCGCGCTCGGTCAGGGTATTGGCCAGGGCGCTGGCGTTCTTGACCACCTGCTTCTGGTATTCCTTGAACTCCGGCGACAGCGCTTCCTTGAAGGCCACGGCCTTGCCGGCGATGACGTGCATCAGCGGACCGCCCTGGATGCCCGGGAAGATCGCCGAGTTGATCTGCTTCTCGTACTCGGCCTTCATCAGGATGATGCCGCCGCGCGGGCCGCGCAGCGATTTGTGGGTGGTCGAGGTGACGAAGTCGGCGTGCGGCACCGGGTTCGGGTACTCGCCCGCGGCGATCAGGCCGGCGTAGTGGGCCATGTCGACCATGAAGTAGGCGCCGACTTCCTTGGCGATGCGGGCGAAGCGCTCGAAATCGATGCGCAGGGCAAAAGCGGAAGCGCCGGCGATGATCATCTTCGGCTTGTGCTCTCTAGCCAGGCGTTCCATGGCCTCGTAGTCGATGTCTTCCTGCTCGGTCAGGCCGTAGGAAACGACGTTGAACCATTTGCCCGACATGTTCAGGGCCATGCCGTGGGTCAGGTGGCCGCCTTCGGCCAGCGACATGCCCATGATGGTGTCGCCTGGCTTGAGCATGGCGAAGAACACGCCCTGGTTGGCCTGCGAGCCCGAGTTCGGCTGCACGTTGGCGGCTTCGGCGCCGAACAGTTGCTTCAGGCGGTCGATCGCCAGCTGCTCGGCGACGTCGACGTATTCGCAGCCGCCGTAGTAGCGCTTGCCCGGATAGCCTTCGGCGTATTTATTGGTCAGCTGCGAGCCCTGCGCTTCCATCACCGCCGGCGAGGTGTAGTTCTCCGAAGCGATCAGTTCGATGTGGTCTTGCTGGCGAACGTTTTCCTTCTGGATGGCATCCCACAGTTCCGGGTCGACATTGGCAAGCGTATGATCTTTTGCAAACATGTAAAACTCCAATCGAGAGAAATACCAGACAACGGCAGCGCAGTGCGGGCAGCGGGACCAGCGGCGCAAGGCAGCCCGATACGACACGTACCAGTTGTGGCTGCCCAGGCGAACGGCGAGTTGGCGTCTCAGGTTCCCCGGTGGGTCTCCACCTTTGCCGTGGCCGCTTCAGGATGCGGGCGCACGGTGTTTCGCCAGTTACGTGAGACGTGAATTCAGCTGATTGTATGTGATCCGGGCCTCTTAGGGCAAGGAAACTGCTGTCGTCTTAACAAGCTCGGGGCGGCCAGCGGGATGCTGGCCATTTCGGCTACAATTTTCAGCTCCTTTGCCCTCAGGACCTACCATGATCGTCTTTATCACCGGCGCTTCGGCCGGCTTCGGCGCCGCGATGGCGCGCATTTTCGTCCAGAACGGCCACCGCGCCATCCTCGCCGCGCGCCGCACCGAGCGCGTCGAAGAGCTGGCACGCGAACTGGGCGCCAGCGCCCTGGCGGTCACCCTGGACGTCACCAGCCGCGCCTCGATCGAGGCGGCGTTGAGCAGCCTGCCGGAAGGCTGGCGCGACATCGACGTGCTCATCAACAATGCGGGCCTGGCGCTGAACACCAAGCCGGCGCACGAGGTGCCGCTGGAAGACTGGGACACCATGATCGCCACCAACTGCCAGGGCCTGGTGACCATGACCCGCGCCGTGCTCCCCGGCATGGTGGCGCGCGGCAGCGGCCTGGTCATCAACCTGGGCTCGGTGGCGGGCCACTACCCCTACCCGGGCGGCAACGTGTACGGCGCCACCAAGGCCTTCGTGGAACAGTTCACCCTGAACCTGCGTGCCGACCTGGTCGGCACCGGCGTGCGCGCCACCAACCTGGCGCCGGGACTGTGCGGCGGCACCGAGTTCTCGAACGTGCGCTTCAAGGGCGACGACGCTGCCGCGGCCAAGGTGTACGAAGGCACGACGCCCCTGAGCGCCGAGGACATCGCCGCCACGGCCTATTGGATCGCGACCCTGCCGCCGCACGTGAACGTGAACAGCATCGAACTGATGCCGACTTGCCAGGGCTTCTCGCCCTTCGCCATCAAGCGCACCTGATCTGTAAGTGCGCCCCTTTGTCGAACAGTCCACTGGACTGTTCGACTTGCTGGCGTGTATCGGGCGCTCTGCAATTGTGAGAAAGTGTTACAGTTATTGGCCTTTCGGCTATGTTTCACGTCTACTATTACGCGCCGACATTGCCTTACCGATAGGCACGCCCGACCATTTCCGTCCTATATGTTCGCAAACGTACATAAGGAGGGTAAAAATCGCGTAAAATGTTTCCTATTTTCATTTAAATGGCAGGGGAAATGCCTTCAGCTTTTGACTGGACAGTCAGGGTCTATTACGAAGATACCGACGCCGGTGGCATCGTGTTTTACGCCAATTACCTGAAGTTCTTTGAACGTGCGCGCACCGAATGGCTGCGCGCGGCAGGCGTCGGCCAGCAGGAATTGCTGGAGGCCGAGGGTGCCGCCTTCGTCGTCAAGAGCGCTTCCCTGGACTACCATGCGCCGGCGCGCCTGGACGACGTGCTGACCATTCGCACCACGGTCGAAAAGCTCGGCCGCGCATCGGTCCAGTTCGCCCAGCAGGCCTGGAAGGGCGAGCTGCTGCTCACCAGCGCCAGCGTCAAGGTCGGCTGCGTCGACACCGCCACCATGCGCCCGCGTTCGCTTCCCGAGCAGGCTGCTGATAAAATGCGCGCCGCGTAGGCGCATGTTCATTTGACAAGATATTAGACAACAGACTTCCACCCGATGACCGAGACTCCAGACCTTTCGCTGACCGCCCTGATCTCCAATGCCCACGTGCTTGTGCAGCTGATCATGGCCCTGTTGCTGATCCTCTCGATCGTCAGCTGGACCTACATCTTCCGCAAGGCGTTTGCCCTGCGCGCCGCGCGCAGCCAGACCGAGCAGTTCGAACGCAGCTTCTGGGCCGGCGGCAACCTGCACACCCTGCACCAGAGCGCCAGCGCCCAGCGCGACCAGAGCGGCCCGCTGGCCCGCATCTTCGAGTCCGGCATGGGCGAATTCATCAAGGGCAAGCAGGCCGCGCGCGACATGAACGACATGGGTCCGGTACTGGACGGCTCGCGCCGCGCCATGCGCGCCGCCTTCCAGCGCGAACTCGACGCCCTCGACATCCACCTGAACTTCCTGGCCTCGGTCGGCTCGGTCTCCCCCTACATCGGCCTGCTCGGCACCGTGTGGGGCATCATGAACGCCTTCCGCGGCCTGGCCAACGTGCAGCAGGCCACCCTGGCCGTGGTCGCCCCCGGCATCGCCGAGGCGCTGATCGCTACCGCGATCGGCCTGTTCGCCGCGATCCCGGCGGTGGTGGCGTACAACCGCTTCACCCACGACATCGATCGCCTGGCGATCCGCTTCGAGAGCTTCGTCGAAGAATTCTCGAACATCCTGCAGCGCCAGGCGCGCTGATCGACGGAGGACCGGGATGGCCTTTAACAGCAGCCTGCGCAGCGGACGCAAACGCGCTTTCAAATCCGAGATCAACGTCGTGCCCTACATCGACGTGATGCTGGTGCTGCTCATCATCTTCATGGCGGTGCCGGCCAACGAGGCGCCGAGCGTGGTGAACCTGCCGGCCGCCGAGAAGTCGGCGCTGCCGCCGGACACCTATATCCGCGTCGCGGTCCAGACCGACAACAAGCTGTCGATCGGCGTCGGCGGCAAGCAGAAGCTCGCCATGGAAGACGTGGCCGACCGCACCGCCCTGCTCGCCCGCCTGCGCGCCCTGCACGAAGAGAATCCGGACTACCCGGTCCTGATCGAAGGCGACCGCGAGAGCAAGTACGACGACGTGATCCAACTGATTTCCGAAGCGAAGAAGATGGGCATCAACCGGGTGGGATTGGCCACCAAGTGACATGTCTGCAATGAAGCCTGCCACCGCCGGCGCGCCCTACCGCGTGCCGCCAGAACCGAGCCGCCTGCCAGCCTTCCTGCTGGCAGTGGCGGTGCATGCCATCCTGCTCGGTTTCCTGTATTTCGGCATCAGCTGGCAGAGCAACGAGCCGGTCGCTGTCGAGGCCGAAGTCTGGGACATGTCGGTCCAGAGCGCCGCCGCGCCGGCGCTGCCGCCTCCGCCCGCCCCTGAGCCGGAGCCCGAACCCGAGCCCGCGCCGGTTCCCGCTCCGCCGCCGCGTCCGGTAGAACCGCCGCCGGTGGAACGTCCCGCGCCGGTCGAGCCGGACATCAAGCTGCAGCGCGAGAAGGAACGCAAGGAAAAGGAACAGCGCGAGCTGGCCGAGAAGAAAGAGCGTGAGCGCAAGGAAGAGCTGCGCAAGGAAGCGGAACGCAAGGAACTCGCCAAGAAGGAAGAGGCCGAGAAGAAGAAGAAAGAAGAAGCCGAGCGCCAGAAGAAGGAGCTCGCCAAGAAGGAAGAAGCCGAGAAGAAGAAAAAAGAAGAAGCCGCCAAGCTGGCCGAGGCCAAGAAGCAGAAGGCCGCCGCCGAGAAGGCCGAAGCCGCCAAGCTCGAGAAGCTGCGCCAGGAAGACCTGAAACGCATGGCCGGCGCCATGGGCAGCACCGGCACGGCCGAAAAGTCGACCGCGCCGAGGGCCGACTCGGGCTACGTGGCCGCGATCACCGCCGCCATCAAGAGCGCCACCGCCTATGGCGGCAGCACCACGATGCCGGGCAATCCGAAGGCCGTGTTCAAGGTCGAGCAGCTGCCGACCGGCGAAATCATGTCGGTGCGCCTGGTGAAAAGCAGCGGTGTGCCTGAGTTTGACAGAGCAGTGGAAAATGGTATCAAAAAGGCATCCCCGCTTCCGAAAAAGAAGGACGGAACGGTGGAACGCATACTTGATGTCAATTTCTCGATGAAAGACTACGACTGATTCGGTTTCAACGACAGACTATGAAAAAACTCCATTACCTGCTGTTTAGCGCCACCCTCCTGATGGGGACGGCGACCCATGCCCAGATCAAGGTCGAGATCGCCGGTGTCGGCAGCAACCAGATCCCGGTCGCGGTCGCGGCCTTTGCCGACGAAAACCTGGCGCAGGACGACGTCTCCGACATCATCCGCGCCGACCTCGAGCGCAGCGGCATTTTCAAGGTCATCGATGCGCGCCAGACCATCAGCGACAGCGCCAGCGTCGACCTGGCCGCCTTCCGCGCCAGCGGCGCCGACGCGCTGGTGGTCGGCAGCGTCAGCCGCAGCCCGGACGGCCGCTTCGCGATCCGCTACAAGCTGCACGACACCGTCAAGGGTGCGCCGATCTCGCAGCTGGGCGGCGAAGTGCAGCCGAAGTACGTCCGCCTGCAGGCCCACCGCATCGCCGACGACATCTACGAAAAGCTGACCGGCGTGCGCGGCATCTTCTCGACCCGCATCGCCTACGTCAAGAACACCGGCCGCGGCAGCGCGCTGGTGGTGGCCGACGCCGACGGCGAGAACGAGATCGTCGCCGCCCACGGCCGCGAATCGATCATCTCGCCGGCCTGGTCGCCGGACGGCACCAAGGTCGCCTACGTCTCGCTGGAAGACCGCAAGCCGGTGGTCTACCTGCAGGACCTGATGACGGGACGCCGCAACGTGATCTCCAACGTCAAGGGCAACAACTCGGCGCCGGCCTGGTCGCCGGACGGCAGCATGCTGGCCGTGGCCCTGTCGAAGGACGGCAACACCGAGATCTACACCGTGCGCCCGGACGGCACCGGCCATCGCCGCCTGACCAATAATCCGGCCATCGACAGCGAACCGCAATTCTCGGCCGACGGCCAGACCATTTACTTCATGAGCGACCGCAGCGGCGGTCCGCAGATCTACAAGATGAGCGTCTCCGGCGGCAACGCCACCCGTGTCACGTTCAACGGCAACTACAACATCAGCCCGCGCGTGTCTGCCGACGGCAAGACCCTCGCCTGGATTTCCCAGCGCAACGGCAATTTCTCCCTTTATGCGATGGACCTGGCCTCGGGCCAGGAGCTGCGCCTGGCCGATGGGGCCACCGAACCGAGTTTTTCGCCTAACGGCAAGTACATCATGTATGCGACCAAGGGCGGCGGGCGTGCCTCGCTGGCCGTGGTCTCGGTGGATGGACGGGTCAAGCAGCGCCTGACCACCAATGCGGGAAACATTCGGGAGCCCAGCTGGGGTCCCTTCATGAAGTAAAAAAGCAGTAAAACTTTAATAGACAAGGAGAAAAACCATGCGCAACTTCCAGAAATTGGCCCTCATCGCCTCGGCTGTCCTGCTGTCCGCCTGCTCGTCGACCAAGCTGCAGGAAACCCCGGTCGTCGAAAAGACCCCGACCCCGGCAGCACCGGCGCCGGCCGAACCGACCCGTGAAATCCGTCCGGTCGAAACCGGCAGCGTCGACCCGCTGAACGATCCGAAAGGCGTGCTGGCCAACCGCAGCATCTACTTCGACTACGACAGCTTCGTCGTGCGTGAAGACGGCAAGCCGGTGGTTGCCAACCACTCGCAATACCTGACCAAGAACACCGGCCGCAAGATCCTGATCCAAGGCAACACCGACGAACGCGGCGGCACCGAGTACAACCTGGCCCTGGGCCAGAAGCGTGCCGAAGCCGTCCGCCGTGCGATGGCCACCCTGGGCGTGTCGGACAACCAGATGGAAGCCGTCTCGCTGGGCGAAGAGAAGCCGAAAGCAACCGGCAGCAACGAAGAGGCATGGGCTGAAAACCGCCGCGCCGACATCGTCTACCAGTAATAGTTGATCGAATCGGCTGATACGGCTTAAGCCTGAGCCGATTGACAGCGGGGCGGACAGCAGTGCAGACTGCATCCGCCCCGTTTTTATTCTGCTACCCGAAAGAACTCCGCCATGATGAAACTGTCCCCGTCCCGCCTGGTCCTGCTGGCCGTGATGGCCTGGATGCCGCTGCAGGCATCCGCCGGCCTGCTCGACGACAACGAAGCGCGCAAGGCCATCCTCGAGCTGCGCGCCAAGGTCGATGCCGTGGCCCGTGAGCTGAAAACCCAGATCGACAACAAGTCGGACAGGACCGCGCAGCTCGACATGCTGAACCAGCACGAGCAGACCATGCAGGAAATCGCGCGCCTGCGCGGCCAGATCGAAGTGCTGGCCAACCAGATCACCCGCGCCCAGGAAAGCCAGAAGCAACTGTACGCCGACCTCGACGCGCGCCTGAAGAAGGTCGAGCCGCGGCAGGAAACCGTCGACGGCCACGTGGCCACGGTGCTGCCGTCCGAAAAGTCGGCCTACGACAGCGCGACCGCCATGTTCCAGTCCGGCGACTACCAGGGCGCCACCACCGCCCTGCAGGACTTCGTGCGCCGCTACCCGGATTCCGCCTACGCCGCCAATGCGCAGTACTGGCTGGGCAACGCCTACTACGCGCTGGGCGACTACAAGAAGGCCATCGCGGCCCAGGAAGTCGTCACCACCACCTATGCCGGCAGCCCCAAGGCGCCGGACGCGATGCTGAACATCGGCAGCAGCTATGCCCTGCTGAAGGACAGCAAGAACGCGAAGAAGGCGCTGCAGCAGCTGGTGTCGAAGTATCCGGAGTCGAGCGCGGCCCGTACCGCCAAGGACCGCCTGGCATCGCTGAAGTGATGCGTGCGCCCGTCATGATGCTGTGCGGCATTTGACAGCGGGCGCGACGCACCCTATAATCTTGCTTCTTCGGGTCGTTAGCTCAGTTGGTAGAGCAGCGGACTTTTAATCCGTTGGTCGCTGGTTCGAGCCCAGCACGGCCTACCAGAATCAGCAGAGACGCCAGCCTTCGGGCTGGCGTTTTTGTTTATGCCCTCCGTCGCTGCACCCTCGCTTCATGGTCACGCGCCATGACCAATCCATATGATACAAAAAAGACAAGAACACCTTGTTTTTTGTATCATTTTCCGAACTCTCGATGACCTCGCCGGTCATATGATTCCCGAGTCTGCAGCCCCTACTGTTGGTTACTTCCTACGCTTGATTGCAATTGCTTGACATTGCTGAGGGATAGGAAGATATTGTTCTTTCGAAGCAACACCTTGAAGTCGTAAGCAATTGTGTGCGCTCTTGTATTCGCCGAGCGCACATGTAAAATAAACAACATTAGATGCACCTGCCCGTCAGGCGCATCGCGGACTGGATTTTATTGTGAAGCGTTACTGGCATTGCATGTCGACCACTTCTCATCTGCACGCTTCGGATACGCGTACGCGCTACGCCTGCACCGCCCGGCTTCCCTGAGCGGCAGCCGCGCAAAGCGCGACCGAACCGCACTCTCCTGTCAGCAAACGCTCCAGCATCCATCGTCAACCTATTGCATGCCTGTCTCCGGCGGAGACGGCTAAAGGAATAACAATGAACACCGAACACTCGCATCCACGTATCCACCCAGGCACCGTCGACCGCAGCAACCCACGTGCACCGAAGCGCACCTTTGCAAAAGGCATCGTGTCGAACAGCCGCCGCCTGCGCCAGCGCATCGGCGTGGCGGTCGGCCTGTGCCTTGGCATGGCAGCCCTTTTCATCACGCTCGAGTAAGCGCGCACAGCTCGGGAGCACGGCACGCCGCAGGCGTGCGCATGCGCCCACGCCATCAAATAACAGCGGGCCGTCGGCCCGCTGTTCGATTGACGAGGCGCGGCTGATCGCCGTCAGAACTCTTCCCAGCCTTCGGTCGCTTCCACGGCCTTGGCGGCCTTGCGGGCTGGCTGCGCTGTGGCCGCCTTCGCCTCGCCGCGTACCGGGGCGGTGACCCTGGCCGGACGCACGGCCGGCGCCGGCACCCGGGCCACGCCTGCCGCCGCTGCCGCCGGCCGTGCCGGCGCCGCCTGCGCGTCGAGCCGGAAGATGCCGACCGCCTGCGCCAGCTCGGCCGCCTCCTGCTGCAGCGACTGGGCCGCCGCCGAGGCTTCCTCGACCAGCGCGGCGTTCTGCTGCGTCACCTGATCCATCTGGGTCACGGCGCTGTTGATCTGCTCGATGCCGGCGGTCTGTTCCTGGCTGGCGGCGGTGATCTCGGCCATGATGTCGGTCACGCGGCCGACGCTCTGCACGATCTCCGCCATCGTCGCGCCGGCCTGGTCCACCAGCTCGGAGCCGGTGTGCACCTTCTCGACCGAGTCGTCGATCAGCGCCTTGATTTCCTTGGCCGCGGCCGCGCTGCGCTGGGCCAGGTTGCGCACCTCCCCCGCCACCACCGCAAAACCGCGGCCCTGCTCGCCGGCGCGCGCCGCTTCCACCGCCGCGTTCAGGGCCAGGATATTGGTCTGGAAGGCGATGCCGTCGATGACCGTGATGATGTCCACGATGCGCGTGGCCGAACTGTTGATCGCGCCCATGGTGCGCACCACCTGCTCCACCACTTCGCCGCCCTTGCCCGCCACCTGCTGGGCCGAGGCCGCCAGCGCATTGGCCTGGCGCGCGTTGTCGGCGTTCTGCTGGACGGTCGAGGTCAGCTCTTCCATCGACGAGGCGGTTTCTTCCAGCGAACCGGCCTGCTGCTCGGTGCGCGCGGACAGGTCGAGGTTGCCGGCGGCGATCTCGCCGGAAGCGGTGGCGATGGTGTCGGTGCCGGCGCGCACGCGCGTGACGATCCCCACCAGGGACGCGTTCATGTCCTTCAGGGCCTGCAGCAGGCGCCCGGTTTCGTCGTTCGCGTTCACCTCGATCTTCTGGCTCAGGTCGCCCGCGGCCACCGCGCCGGCGATCCGCACCGCCTGCTCGAGCGGGCGCACGATCGCGCGCACCAGCATCCAGCCCACCACGGCCGCCATCAGGAGGCCGAATACCAGGCCGGCCAGGCACACCAGGCGCACGGTCTCGTAGGTCCGCTGCGAGGCTTCGTACTCGGCCTTGGCCACCCGCTGCTGCAGCGCGAGCAGCTGGCCGCCGCTGGCGCCCACCGGCTGGAACAGGCGCGCCATCTCGCCCGCCACCAGGCCGTTGGCCAATGCCGTATCGCCGGCGCGCACCGCGGCGACGGCCGGCAGCAGGCCGCGGGCCAGGAAGGCCTTGCGGGATTCGACGAAGGTCGCGGCCAGCGCGGCTTCCTCGTCCGTCAGCCTGGTCTGCTCGTAGGCTTTCCAGCTTGCCGTCGCCGCCGCAATATTGGCGTCGACCTCGGCCAAGAGCGCGTCGCGCTGGGCGCTGTCGGTGCTGGCTGCCGCCTTGCCGACCAGAAGCTGGTTGGTGGTGATCAGCTGCATGACGCGGCTGAGCTGGCCGATCGGGACGACCCGGTCGTCATGCAGGCTCTTCAGTTCTGCGTTGGCGACAGCGAGGTTATAGATACCGATGACGGCGCCTGCCACGAGTTCGGCCGCCAGGAAGGCGATCACGAAGACGAGGCGGCTCTTGATGCTGAGATGTTTGAACATGGTGGGCTCGAAAATGGTTGGGCCGGTTGAAATTGCCGTGAGACATTGACGTTCATATTGAATTATAGAAACAACTCTTCATCCATCGGGCATATCGGCGCCGCACATTGCGCCAATCCGAGCCGAGCGTCGCCGTCCAGCCACAGAATTTTGACAAGCTGGCATCCTTCATGGCCAGCTCGACAAGAAGAGACGGCATGGCGGCCTCGGCGACAATGCCGGTTTGCCTATAAAATGCTGCGATTGATTTCCGCAGCGCATGAGCTGCCCCGCAAAGGCTCCAATGAACTTTCCCGTCCTGATCAACCTGGTCCTGGCACTGCTCGTGTGCGTGCTGCTCTATCGCCTGCAGGCAAGCCACGTGTCCTTCACCAAGCGCGTCTTCACCGGCCTCGGGCTCGGCGTGGTGCTGGGTGCGGCCATGCAGGCCGTGTACGGCGCCGGCTCGGCCGACGTCGCCGCCACCAACGCCTGGCTGGACGTGCTCGGCAGCGGCTACGTGAAGCTGCTCCAGATGATCGTCATCCCGCTGATCATGGTCTCGATCGTGCAGGCCATCCTCAAGCTGCGCAATGCCGCCTCGCTCGGCGCCATCAGCACGCTGACGATCGGCATCCTGCTCGCCACGACCATCGTGGCGGCCGCAATCGGCATCCTGATGGCCAAGCTGTTCGGCCTGAGCGCGGTCGGCCTGACCAGCTCCGCCGCCGAAGTGGCGCGCGGCGAATACCTGCAGGGCAAGCTGGCGACGGCGCAGGAAATCTCGCTGCCCTCCATGCTGCTCTCCTTCATCCCGGCCAATCCCTTCCTCGACATGACCGGGGCGCGCACCACCTCGACCATCGCGGTGGTGGTGTTCTCGATCTTCATCGGCATCTCGGCCACCGGTATCGCCGGCAAGAAGCCCGAGGTGTTCGAGTCCTTCAGCGGCTTCGTGCACGTGGCCCACGTGATCGTGATGCGCATGGTCACGCTGGTGCTGCGCCTGACGCCCTTCGGCGTGTTCGCCCTGATGACCAAGATGGTGGCGGGATCGAGCCTGCAGGACATCCTCAGCCTGGCGAGCTTCGTTGCCGCCTCCTACTGCGCACTGGCGCTGATGTTCCTGGTGCACCTGATGCTGGTCGCCGGCAGCGGCCTGAACCCGCTGCGCTACGTGGCCAAGATCTTCCCGGTGCTGGCCTTCGCCTTCACCTCGCGCACCAGCGCGGGCTCGATCCCGATGAGCGTGGCGACACAGACCGCGCGCCTCGGCACGCCCGAAGGCATCGCCAACTTCGCCGCCTCGTTCGGCGCCACCATGGGCCAGAACGGCTGCGCCGGCATCTATCCGGCCATGCTGGCGGTGATGATCGCGCCGACCGTCGGCATCGATCCGTTCACCGCCTCCTTCCTGCTACCGCTGCTGGCGATCGTCGCCTTCGGTTCGATCGGCGTGGCCGGCGTGGGCGGCGGCGCCACCTTCGCGGCGCTGATCGTGCTGTCGGCGATGGACCTGCCGGTGGCGCTGGCCGGCCTCTTGATTTCTGTAGAACCCTTGATCGACATGGGCCGCACGGCGCTCAACGTCAGCGGTTCGATCACCGCCGGCACCTTGACCAGCCGCATCCTCGGCGAGACCGACATGCGGGTGTTTCATAGCGATGCGGAAATCAATTTAGATAGCGAATCGCAAGCCGTGTAAGAGGGCTCCGACGCTACGGCGAGCCTGTCCGGAAAGCCCGCAATCGTGCGCTTTCGGCCCGTAGAATCCGTCTATGATGATGTCATGTCAATATCAAAGACGGGCAGGTAATGGAACAAAAGTGGCCACAGGAAGTCTGGCTGGTCAGGCATGGACAGAGCGCCGGCAACGTCGCACGTGACCTTGCCGAGGCGGCCGCCGGACACCTCATCGACATTGCCGATCGCGACGTCGACGTGCCCCTGTCCGAGCTGGGCGAGCGCCAGTCCGAGGCGCTCGGTTCCTGGTTCGCCTCGCTGCCGCCGGAGCAGCAGCCGACCGTGGTGCTGCACTCGCCCTATGTGCGCGCTGCTGAGACCGCCAATATCCTGATGCAAAGGCTGGACCGTTCGCGCCTGGTGGTCGAATCCGACGAGCGCCTGCGCGAAAAGGAATTCGGCATCCTCGACCGCCTTACCACCTACGGCATCGCGCACCACCATCCCGCGCTGTACGAACAGCGCCAGCACGTCGGCAAGTTCTACTTCCGCCCGCCCGGCGGCGAGAGCTGGTGCGACGTGATCCTGCGCCTGCGCAGCGTGGTCGACACCCTGAACCGCGAGTTCTGCCGCGAGCGCGTGCTGATCGTCGCGCACCAGGTCACGGTCAATTGCTTCCGCTACCTGTTCGAGCGCCTCGACGAAAAAACCATCCTCGAGTTCGACCGCGCCGGCGATGTGCCGAACTGCTCGGTCACCTCCTACGAATACGACCCCGATCTCGGCAAGGGCGGCCATCTGGCCCTGCGCCTCGTGAACTTCGTGGCGCCGCTCGAATCGACCGGCACCCCCGTCACCGCCAGCAAGGACCTGCCTGCCGCACCGAAGGCCTAAGCCCATCCCATGGAAACGCTCATCGACACGCTTGATCGCGCCACTGCCGTGCACGACGTCGACACAGCCCTGCTGCAGGGCTGGCCGGTGCCGATGCCGGCCGTCGAAGGCGACAAGGAAATCCGCGGCCACGTGCTGGTGCTGGGCGGCTCCTGCGAGATGCCGGGCGCGGTCATCCTGGCCGCCACCGCGGCCCTGCGCGCGGGAGCCGGCAAGCTCACCATCGCCACCGGCCAGAGCGTGGCCCAGCTGGTGGCCCTGGCCATGCCCGAGGCGCGCGTGATCGGCCTGGCCGAACAGGCGAGCGCCGGTTTCAGCATGGACGCCGTCGCCTGCCTCGACCCGCTGGCCGAGCGCGTCGACGCGGTGCTGATCGGGCCGGGCATGCGCGACGAACCGGCCACCGCCGCGCTGGTGCATGCGCTGCTGCCGCGCCTGGACGCTGCCGGTACCCAGGTGGTGCTGGACGCCTGCGCCATGGGCACGCTGCTGCATCCGCCCGCCGGCTGGCCGGCCGGCATGCCCTGGCGTTTCGAGCGCCCGGTGATCCTCACCCCGCACGCGGGCGAAATGGCGCACCTGACCGGCACGCCCAAGCAGGACATCAATGCGGCGCCCGACCCGCGCGCACTCGAGGCGGCACGGGCCTGGAACGCGGTGGTCGCATTAAAAGGTGCGCGCACTGTCATCGCAACGCCCGATGGAACGTTGTACCAGCATGAAGGCGGCAATGTTGGCCTGGCCATCTCCGGATCCGGCGATGTGCTGGCCGGGGTCATCGCCGGCCTGGCTGCCCGCGGTGCGCCGCTGGACCAGGCCACCTGCTGGGGCGTGGCGCTGCATGCGCGCGCCGGCGAACGCCTCGCCGAGCGCATGGGCACATTAGGATATCTAGCGCGGGAAATATCACAGGAGATACCCGCGCTCCTGGAACAGATCGCGGGCAAGGATGCCGGCGACAGCGAGACCATCCGGCCCACGCCGGTGGGATGGGGAGCGGAGTTCTAGTACGTCCGCTCTCCAGCAAGTACGACAGTGTGCGATCCGAACCGGCGGCCAGGCTGCCAGTCTAACGGAGTCGGATCGTGCACTGACCGGGGCCGCGTATTGCGTCGGTTCCCTGATGGTTCCACTGCTGGGTTCCCGAACCCTCAGAGGACCTAACCTGGCGTCGTAGTGTTCCAAGGCCTCACCTGGACGCTGCGGCACAAGATAGACGTGAACGAGGAGTTTAAACAATGAAAGCACTGACCAAAGCACCAAAAATCCTGCTGACTGCTGCTGTGTTGGCCTCCCTGCTGGGCGCTTGCCGCAAGAACGAGCCGGCGACCGACACCACGACCACCACGCCGGACACCTCGGCCACCACCCCGAGCAGCACCTCGGGCGCCACCGGCACCACGGGTGACACCGGCACCGGCGCAACCGGCACCGGCACCACCGGCACCGACATGGGCACTGGCGCCACCGGTACCGGCGCAACCGGCACCACCACCGATCCAACCATGACCACCCCGCCGGCCACCACCACCGATCCGGCAGCAACCGGCACCACCGGCACCGGCACCTCGGGCACCTCGGGCACCACCGGTACCACCGGCACCGGCACCACCACTCCGCCGAGCACCGGCGGCTGATCCGCCATCCGCCTGGCAACGAACGGAGCCCGCGCCGTGGGCTCCGGGACTTCCATCCAGGAAGCTGGCTTCGTGCCGTTCTCATAGCGGCGATCGCCAGCCCGGCAGGGCTGGCCTAGTCGCATTCTGTTTTCCCTCCCTTCCCTCCATTCTCCCACGACGCTTCAGCAGCCCCCTCCTTGAGGGTCAGGTCTGACATTCAGACACGGGCTGAGCAATACAGCAGCGTAACGGTCGAGTTCGTGTCCGAATGTCAGACCTGACCCCAATGGTGTGCGCATGAAAAAAGCCAGCCCGAAGGCTGGCTCTGTGCGGCTTATGCCGCCTGCGGGGTACCGCGGCCGCGGCCGCTCACGAAGCGGCCGATGCGCACGATGCCGCGGAAGATCAGGCGCACGAAGACCAGCGTCAGGATGGCCTCGACAAAGGTCATCAGGAAGGCCAGGGCCACGTTGTGGCGCTTGGCGCGGCGGTTGAACTTCGCGAACATGCGGTCACGGGCGATCTCGATGCTGTCGTAGAAGGTCGGCACGACCAGCAGGGTCAGCAGCGTGGAGGTGATCACGCCGCCGATGATCGCAATGGCCAGCGGCTGGTAGAACTGGCCGGCGTCGCCGAAGGCCATCGCCACCGGGAACATACCCGCGATCAGCGCAAAGGTCGTCATCAGGATCGGACGCAGGCGCTTGCGGCCGGCCTGCATCAGCGCTTCCTCGCGGTCCACGCCCTCTTTTTCCAGGGCGCGGGCGGCGTCGATCAGCAGGATCGCATTCTTCGCCACCAGGCCCATCAGCATCAGGACGCCGATCATGCTCATCAGGTTGAGCGTGTTCTTGGTCAGGATCAGGGCCAGCACCACGCCGATCAGCGACAGCGGCAGCGACAGCATCACGCCGATCGGTGCGGTGAAGGAACCGAACTGCATCACCAGGATCAGGTACATCAGCAGGATGCCCGAGAACAGCGCGATCATCATCTCACGGAACAGCTCCTGCTGGTCCTCGCCCTGGCCGCCCAGCGCCAGGCCGTAGCCCGGCGGGAAGTCGAAGCTCTTGGCCAGTTTCATGGCCTCGGCGGTCACTTCACCGGCCGAACGGCCCTGGGCGTTGGCGGACACGGTGATCAGGCGCTCGCCATCCTTGTGGCGGATGCCGGCCGGGCCCTTGCCCATGGTGATGCTGGCGATCTGCTCGAGCGGGACCATCATGCCGGTGCCGCTCACCGCGATCGGCAGGCGCTCGATGCTGTCGGTGTTGACGCGGTCTTCCGGATGCAGGCGCACGGCGACGTCGCGGGTCTCGTTGGTCGGGTCGACCCAGTCGCCCACTTCGATGCCGGCGAAGGCCACGCGCAGGGACTGGGCGGCGTCGTTGACCGAGATGCCCATGGCGTTCGCCAGGCCGCGGTCGAGCACGATCTGCAGTTCGTTCTTCGGATCCTGCTCGGACAGGGTGACGTCGACGGCGCCCGGCACCTGGCGCAGTTTTTCCATGTAGGCCGAGGTCAGTTCCATCAGCTTGCGCGAATCCGGACCGGTGAACTCGATCTGGACCGGCTTGCCGCCGCCGCCCAGGTCGTCGATGACGGTGTACTCGGCGCCGACCAGCGGGGCGATCTTGGCGCGCAGTTCGGCGCCGATCTCGGAACCGCTGCGCTCGCGCTTGCTGCGCTTGCCGATATCGACGTAGACCCGGCCGCCGCTCAGGTCGACGTAGCTGTTGGTATCCTCGGTTTCCGGGATCGAACGGGCGATCTCGGCCGCGGCTTCGACCTTGCGGCGCGAATATTCCAGGCTCGACGAGGCCGGGGTGCGGATCTCGACCATGATGGTGCCCCAGTCCGATTTCGGCATGAAGCTCGAGCCGCCGAAGAAGCTGTGCAGGAGGATGGCGCCGGCGAAGCTGGCAAAGGCGATGAAACCCATCCACTTGCGGTGGTGCAGCGCCCAGGCGATCACGCGGCCGTAGCGGTCGGCCTGGTGGTCGAACCAGGTATTGAAGCGCTGCAGCACCAGGCTCAGGCCCTTCTTCGGCGCATGCGCGTGGTCAGGCGGGTCGCCCCAGTAGGCCGACAGCATCGGGTCGAGCGTGAAGGAGATCAAGAGCGAGACGATCACCGAGCAGGTCACGGTCAGTGCGAACGGACGGAACCACTCGCCCGACACGCCCGGCATGAAGGCCACCGGCACGAAGACGGCCATGATCGAGAAGGTGGTCGCGGCCACCGCCAGGCCGATCTCGGCCGTGCCTTCGAGCGCGGCGGTACGGCGGTCCGAGCCCATTTCCATGTGGCGCACGATGTTTTCCCGCACCACGATCGCATCGTCGATCAGCACGCCGATCGCCAGGGACAGGCCCAGCAGGGTCATGAAGTTCAGGGTGAAGCCGCACAGCCACACGGCGATGAAGGCGGCCAGCACCGAGGTCGGCAGCGCCAGCGCGGTGATCAGGGTCGAACGCCAGGAATTCAGGAAAGCGTACACCACGAAGATGGTCAGGATCGCGCCCAGCACCAGGGCTTCGATCACGTTGTCCAGGCTGCTCTGCGCGTCTTCGCCGCCATCCTGGGTGACTTCGATGACGGTGCCTTTCGGCATTTCCTTGTTGGCTTCCTTGACGACCTCGTGCACCCGCTTGGCCAGCGAGACGGTCGAGGCGTCGGGCGAACGGGCGATCTGCAGGCCGACGTTCGGCTTGCCGCTGCGAATCGACAGGCTGTTGATGTCGGCGAAGCCGTCCTTGATCTCGGCCACCTGGTTCAGGCGCACGATCTGGTCGCCGTTGCGCTTGACCACGATCTGCGAAAAATCTTCCGGACGCTCGATGCGGCCGACCAGGCGGATGCCCTTCTCGTCCAGCTCGCTGCGCAGCTTGCCCACCGGGGCATTGGTATTCTGGGTGCGCAGGGCGTTGGTGACTTCCGACACCGAGACGTTGTATTCACGCAGTTTCTCGGCGCGCAGCAGGACCGACAGTTCACGGCGCAGGGCGCCGTTCACGGTCACGGTCGAGACGCCCGGGATGGCGCGGAACTTGTCGGCCAGCACGTCTTCGGCATAGCGCGAGATCTCGGCGTGCGACTGCGTGCTCGAGGACAGCGACAGCTGCATCACCGGCTGGGCATTGATGTCCCAGCGGCGCAGCACCGGCTCGCGCATCTCGACCGGCAGCTTGTAGCGCACCGCGGCGATCGCGTTGCGCACGTCGTCCGAGGCTTCGATGACGTTGCGGCCGAAATTGAAGTCCATGAAGAACGAGACGCCGCCTTCATAGGAGTTGGAGGTGATCTCGTTGACGCCCTGGATCGCCAGCAGCTGCTTTTCGATGCGGTTGGTGATCTCGCGCTCGACGGTCTCGGGCGAGGCGCCCGGATACGGGATGCTGACCGAGAGGGCCGGACGCTCGACGTCCGGGTTCTGGTTGACCTTGAGCTTGGACAGCGCGAGCAGGCCGATCAGCATCATCGCCACGATCATGACGACCGTCGCGACGGGTCTCTTGACACTAAAATTGGAGAGGAACATTTTTAATTATCCTTGGTTGTCCTGTGTTCCTTACTTGCCCTGCACCGGGGCCGCATTGGCGGCGCTGGCCGCGCTGGCCACCACGGCGGCCGGCATCTCGACCTTCTGGCCATCCTTCAGGTTCGAGGTCGGCGAGCGCAGCACGATGTCGCCGGCGACGAGGCCCTGCTTGACTTCGATGTTGCCGGTGCGCGGATCGCGCGCGCCGACCACCAGCGGGACCTTGTTCAGGGTCTTGTCCTTGATGCGCCAGGTAAAGGCGCTGTCGCCGGCCTTGACCAGCGCGGCTTCCGGCAGCATCAGGGCGTTGGTGCTCTGGGCGTCGATGCGGCCTTCGGCGTACAGGCCGGCCACGCGCGGCTGGGCCTTGTCGGCGAACTCCACCACCACCTCGACCTGGCGGGTGATGGCGTTGGCGGCCGGGTCGATGCGCTTGACGATGCCGGCGAACTGCTGCTCGCCGTAGCCGTTGACGCGGAAATTGACCTTCTGGCCGAGCTTCACGTTGGCGATCTCGTCGGCCGAGACGCGGGCCTGGAAGCGCATGCTGTTCGGGTCGATGACCTTGACCAGTTCCTTGCCGATGGTCGCGGTGTCACCGGCCGAGACCTTGCGTTCGGAAACGATGCCGTCGAAGGGCGCGCGCACCACGGTGCGGCTCAGTTGCTGGCGCGCGGTGGCGGCGCGGCTCCTGGCGGCCGACAGCTCGCTCTGGGCGCTGTTGCGGCGCACTTCGGCTTCGTCCAGGCCGACGGCCGAGGTCATGCCCGAGGCGCGCAGGGTCTTCATGCGCTCCAGCTGGCGGTTGGCCTGGTCCAGGGCCTGGCTCGAGGCGCGCACCGCTTCGTCGGCGGAGGCGACGGTGTCGCGGATCGCGGTTTCATCCAGGCGTACCAGCACGTCGCCGCGCTTGACCGGCTCGCCGTTCTCCTTCAGGACCTGCAGGACCACGGCCGAGACTTCGGCGCGCAGGTCGGCCTTGCGCTCCGGCTGGATCGAGCCGGTGACGACCGGGCCGCTGGACAGGGTGTCGTTCTGGATGGTCAGCACGTCTTCCGACGCGACCTTCAGCTGCGAGGGACGCTTGTCCTTGGGATCCTTACCGGCCTGGGCGGCGCTTTGGGCACCTTCTTGGCCCGGCTTGGCAGGCTCCGTGGACTCCTTGCTGCAGGCGGCGAGCGCCGAAGCGATGGCAAGGACGAGTAGTGTTTTGCGCAGCATTGTGGTTCTCCAGAGAAGGACTCAGTATGTGTTCTTGTAAAAATGCGTATATGAACAGCCAGCGCGCAGTATCGAGTAGTGGCCTGCCAACTTCAAGTGAGGACTCTGCATACTGCGGAATTCGAGGGATGAAATGCGATATTTCGCGACGAGCTGCATTCCAGGCGGACTGGAATGTGGCCGATTCCGGACACTGTGCGGACAAATCCGCGGACAGGCGGACGTCCGGAACCGTCCGCCCAATCGTATTTACCGGCTCAGGCGCCGAAGAGCGCGTGGATCAGGAAACCCATCCCGATGCCGGTGGCGATGCCGCCGCCGATCTCCACCAGGGTGTGGCCCATGCGCTCGCGCAGGACCACGTGGCCCACGGTGTCGCAGGCCAGCTTGTTGATTGCCGCGGCCTGGCGGCCCACGTGCTGGCGCAGGCTGTTGGCGTCGATCATCACGATGAAGGCCAGGGTCACCGCCACCCCGAAGGCCGGATGGCCGATCCCCTCGCGCAATGCGATCAGGGTAGCCATGCTGGTGACGACGGAGCTATGGTTGCTGGGGAAGCCGCCGTTGCCCACCAGCTTGAAGGCCCAGCGGCGCTGGCGCGCGCTGGTAATCAGGAACTTGATCGGGCCAACCACCATCCAGGTCAGCACGGGTGTTACGAGGTATGCGAGATCCATGTCCAAATCCAGGTACGACGAGGTAGATAAATGATGCTGAGTAATGCCGGGCGGAATTATCTCAGAAGCAAGCTCTTACCGATATAAAAAGGATGCCGAATCAAGGACATCCGTAGCGCCGCCGCACCATCCGGGACGGTAATATTCTCCCAACTAGACTAGACAGGCAAGGGGGCAGTATGCGGCATTTCCGGTTGTCGATTGCGGTGACGGTCATCCTGATGGGCCTGGCCGGCTGGTGGGGCTACGAGCACCGCGGCATCCCGGGACTGTTGCAGGCGCTCTGGATCACGGCCGTGCTGGGCGTGCTCGAAGTGTCGCTTTCTTTCGACAATGCGGTCGTCAACGCCTCTGTCCTGCGCGGCTGGAACGAGTTCTGGCGCAAGTTGTTCCTCACGGTCGGCATCCTGGTGGCGGTGTTCGGCATGCGCTTGCTGTTCCCCCTCGTCATCGTGTCGGCGGCAACCGGGCTCGGCCTCATCGAGGTCTGGCACATGGCGATCGACAATCCGACCGAATATTCGCGCCACCTGACCGAGAAGCACGCCGAGGTGGCGGCTTTCGGGGGCGCCTTCCTGATGCTGGTCTTCCTGAATTTCCTGTTCGACGAGCAGAAGGAACTGCACTGGCTCGGCTGGATCGAGGAAAAGGTCGGCAAATACGGCACCGAGGGCCTGGCCATCGCCCTCACCCTGCTGGCGGTATGCGGCGCCATGTACCTGATCGAGCCGGCGCGCAAGCTGCCGGTCCTGATCGCCGGCGTCACGGGCGTCCTGATCTACATCGGCGTGCAATGGCTGAGCGGCCTGCTGGAGAAGGAAGAAGAAGACCCGACGGTGGGCAAGATGATCGCCCAGGGCAGCATCGGCGGCTTCCTCTACCTCGAGGTGCTGGACGCCTCGTTCAGCTTCGACGGCGTGATCGGGGCCTTCGCGATCACCAACGACGTCGTCATCATCATGCTGGGCCTGGCCATCGGCGCCATGTTCGTGCGCTCGATGACCGTGTTCCTGGTCTACAAGGGCACGCTGGAAGAGTTCGTGTTCCTGGAGCACGGGGCCCACTATGCGATCGGCATCCTGGCCATGATCATGTTCGCCAGCGTCCACTACCACATTCCCGAGTGGTTCACGGGGCTGTCGGGGCTGGCCTTCATCCTGGTGTCGCTGTGGTCCTCGGTGCGCTACCGAAAGCGCATGGAGCATGAAGGCGCCAAGGACGCGGCCTGAGGGGGCCGCCGCCGGCAGTTTGTGATTTTGTCCATCCGTGGCAGAATGTGCCCGGCCGCGTTGCTGCCAACCTGACAACTCACCTATCCTATGCCGAAGACCATGCCGAAACGCGCTACCGCCCTCCTCCTGTCCGCACTTGCCGCGATCGTCGTGCTGTTCGCGCTGTATACCTGGTTCACCCTGAGCTGGTCGTATTCGGAAGGCGAGCGCGCGGGCTACCTGCAGAAGTTCTCCAAGAAGGGCTGGCTGTGCAAGACCTGGGAAGGCGAGATCCTGCTGTCGAGCATGCCGGGCGCGATTCCGGAGCGCTTCGCCTTCACCGTGCGCGACGACGCGGTGGTCAAGCAGCTGCAGAATGCGATGGGACAGCGGGTACAGATCACCTATGAACAGCACGTGGGCGTGCCGACCTCGTGCTTCGGCGAGACCGGGTATTTCGCGACCAGGGCCAGCACCGGGCCGGTGAATCCGGTGGCGCCGAGCCAGGCGCCTGCGCAGTAATACGATCTACATATCAATTGAGCACCAGTGATATGCGCGGCATATCACCCACCCGGATTCACTCTTCGTTCTTCCGCTGATTCAGGATCACGTCGGCCAGCCGCGTCGCCGCTTGCGACGCCGAGGCCGGCGGCGTGCTCTTGAAGCGTCCCAGCACCTCGCGCGTGATGTTCACCGAGGCCACCCGGTGCTCGGCCTCGGCCTTGCGCTCGCCGAGGGCGTGATCGAGGGCCGCCAGCTCCCCCGTCTGCTCCTCATGGCGCTGCGCTTCCAGCTCGGCCAGCTGCCGGCGCGCATCCGCCATGCGCCGGGTCGCCTCGGCCGCCTTGCGCTGCATCTCGGCGTGGCGCTGGGCGTGTTCCAGGAGCGCGCGCTGGGCGTCGCGCTTCTCGACCGCGGCCTGCAGCGCGGCCTGCTCTGCTACTTCGCGCTCGCGCGCCAGCCTGGCTTGCTCTTCCTCGGCCGCGGCGCGCGCCTGGGCAGCCTGGGCCGCC